>NZ_JAAHHZ010000030.1:0-78130 GCF_010672005.1 Moorena sp. SIO4A5
TCAACGTTGAGCGACCATTAATCGGTGGTGTCAAGGTTCGCACTGGAATTGGCAGATTCAGCAACATGCGGCTTTGCTGAGCCTGAATCACCAATTGGGCAGGAAATCCGTCTTGCCTACCTCCACGCAGGATATCACTCATCACTCGGCTACCAGGCCCAGCATAAACTCTACCGGACGAATTATCTAATTGGGAGGGTAATTCGATAAATGGTGCATCAGGCTGACTCAGGTAACTAGCTGCCTCAATAATATCTACTGTTACTGGTTCTTTGCCCGGATTGTAGAGGATAATCCCCAGATAAAGGGTGCGCAAATCCTCTAGGGTGGGTGCTTTGGCAACATGGTGGGCAAAGATATCAAAGCGCCCTTGAAATGGAAAGTTTAAGTGAGCCCCTGGGTTGCCTTTGTCAGAAGGGGGAAATGTGGACAGTAAAATTCCTTCAGTCTGTACTAGTTCGGGACTGTTGCTGTTGAATACGGGTACATTATCTAGTTGTCCTGGTAGAGGGCGTATTTCTTGGAGTTGCACGATTTCTACTTGAGGTGTTGGTGCTGGGGTGGCTTGAGCCAGGGTGAAATTTAGTAAAAATGGCAGCATGGATAATGGGGTTTTAGTTAAACCAAAAGTGGTTAAACCATAAAGACGCGAACAGGCCAAGATTTGGATCAGGGTGCCATCTGCTAAGTTCAGAAACTCTGTTAGTTACAGGTTTTTAGTCACAGGTGTTGGCTAACTGGGAATTCTGAGTTTTAGTGATGTCAGCTGGAATTTTCCAGTATGGCATGGGAATATATTGAATCTATAACTATGACTTTTCTTTACCACCAAGTTTCCCTTGCCCAACTTTCCACCAAGGCACGTTCTGATCGCACACGCTGGCAGTCAGGAACTGAATTAGCTATGGTTACCTATGGGGAAGTGTCTCTTGGTTTTATTGTCCCTCTGGAAATTCTAACTGCTTTGCCCACTGAGGCGGTTGCTGGAATGCCCCTAAAAGAACTACAGCGTTGGCTGTTTAGAAATCGGGAAGGATGGCTGGAAGGGATTATGGATGCTTTGACTCTCACTTACAAAAAACAGGAGGTACTCGGGTTGCTCCACCCTCGCTACTCAAATCAGTTATCAGAGCTAGTCATAAGTAGACAATCGGCTTAAACCAGTGAGTATTTCAAGAAAATCCCACGTCAGCAGCAAAACGCGATGTTCCGTTCGCGTTCGCGTAGCGTGGCCTACGGCCAATCGCGTAGCAGCGACCGGGCCATAATCGCATTTTTAGGTATTGCCTATTTGCGGTATGATATCACAATTTATGAGCAATTTATGAGCAATTTATGAATTCCCTCTTCCAGTTCCTTCCCCCTGTTAAGCATTTTGAAGTTAAAATAACTAGTTATTTTAACTAGTTATCATAGTCAGCAAAATACCCATGTTTAAGGAGGTAAAAAGGACTCCATAGACTACTAAGAAACAACTCCATTTGGCAAGCTGCAATTAAATCAGACTGGATAGCACCACCATGTTTGAGCCAGTGAAAGGTAATTTTGCGCAAATCGTTGGTCATGTAAGCCAGAGTTGCCAACGGTCTTAGCCAAGGTTTTACACTCAACATCCGGGTGACATGACGACTTAAACCAATCCCACGGAAAAATGGAATTAAATACTCACGTCTCAGACGCCAGCTAGGGATTTTGTGCTCAATTTCCATAGCAGGATTGTACCAGATTTCCCAGCCCTTAGCTTGGATACGAGACAACATCTCTAAATCTTCCCCAGTTAACATACTGCTCTTAGTACGCCCAGTCAAAATAGGCCGAGAGGGCATACTCTCTAACCAAGCTTGTTTTCGCACAACCAACCCAGCTGAAGGCGGTAGTAATTTTTTGTGAGGTTCATAAAGTAATGGCTCACAGCCACGTTCAGTGATTGCTAAAAATGGCGCAAGTTTATCAAAATTTGGTGGAGGAGTGACTTCAAAAACACCATGAATTTGACTACCATAAGCACCACAAGTAGGGTTAGATTTGCCAAAGGCGTAAGCAGCAGCTATCCAAGACATTGATGGAATCGTGTCATCGTCTAGGAAACCCACTAGTTCACCTCTGGCTTCCTGAATGGCACGGCATCTGGCATAAGCTGCCCCTTGTTTCGGTTCAAAACAATACCTCAAGGGATATTGCTGTGGCCAATTGGCTTGATAAGCCTGAACAAGCTTAGCAGTGCCGTCAGTGCTGTTGTTGTCAATAACAATAACTTCCCAGCTGAGTTGGTCTTGCTGGCAACAGTCTCGCAGTCGGTCTAAGACTTCTGGTAAACGCTTCTGACCATTGTATGTTGGGATGGCAACAGTTAACTCCATAACCATAGTTTTTTTTTCCAGTGTAGAAAAATAACCCTAACTAATTATTATTGTGAATATTCCCAAGTGTTGAACAAAATTATCTCTCTCTGAGGATAGAAATTGTTATTGTTTTAGGAAATTTAACCGATACTTTAAACGGTGCTTATCCACTAGGCGCGCCCATGCTACCCTTTACCCACTCCTGACTCCTGGACAAAGTTAGTTATATCGAACTGATGTTACTAGTCAGCGCCTTTTTTTTTGGAAAAGTACTATGGCAGTTTTTACTAAAATCTTCAAATCTAGCCATAATGACCAATTTTACATGTACAAAGTATCTAGATGTACCACTTCTTCAAAGCGATGCAGCAAGGGAACAGGGGGTTTCCACGGGGCAAACAGCGGTGCGGACGCAGGTTCCGCACACAGACCCATGCGCCATGAGCGACTGCATCAAGACAAGACGTAATATCGGAACGACCGGACACTTGCAAAAGTCCCGTTATTCCTGGTAAAACTGCATGACGTATAAAGTGGTGTTCAGATAATTTATTGACATCTATGATTGGCAATTATCTAAAATAAATTTTTTTTTTAAAAAATAACGTTAAGTATTTTGTGAATTTAATCTAGGCTATAACGGTATATTTTTGATCAATTATTAATTTTGTTTAAAAAACTATACACCATATTTTATTTCATTACGAGCTTATATATCTTTATGATTAACCTGAACATAATCATAATAACTTAGAACTTATCACCTGCAAAAAAAAGATATTTTTGTCAATTTTAAACCTTCAATATACCATCATATATGGTATATTTTTTACTGAAATATAGGCAATAATACTGCCTTATTTGCGAAGCGTTTATTAAACTAATATGCTCTATAAGTAGTCGGACATAAATAAACGGTAGTGTTTCAAAAACTGTAAAATCAGTGTAACCTTTACCCCAAAAGGTTTTGGATCTATTTACAAAACTTTATACAGCACCAAAAACTTTTGTCCGACTACTTATCATGGAAAAAAAACATAATTTAACTTAAAAAAAACAAAAATATCCTGATCGTTTAAAATCAAAAACACAATAGCAAATTTTTAACCCAACAATTTATTCATGTCAACACTATTTTAGTATTTCAATAATTCTATGAATATATAATTTTAAACTTTCTGTGGAGAATATGTGAAATTTTTGATGAGAGTTTATTTACGGTAAATTCACTACAGCCACAAATGATTTTTTGAGTTAAGCTGGTGATGATTAACTCCTATGCAAACTTCCCAGTTTGCATGGGAGATTTTCTGGGGAAGCAATATCTACCAAAATTGCCCACATTACGTTACAGGAAAAGTAAAAAATGACGGAACCAAAGAGAGCGCTAATCACTGGAATTACAGGTCAAGACGGTTCCTACTTGAGTGAGTTGTTGCTAGAAAAGGGCTATGAGGTTCACGGTATTATCCGAAGGACCTCCACCTTCAACACAGATCGCATTGACCATATCTATGTAGACCCCCACAATCAAAACGCACGGTTCTTCTTACACTACGGTGATTTGACTGATGGTGTGACCCTACGCCGGATCTTAGAGGCGGTTAAGCCATCGGAAATTTATAACTTAGGGGCTCAATCCCATGTTCGGGTCAGTTTTGACTCCCCAGAATATACCGTTGACTCGGTGGGAATGGGTACTCTCCGACTTTTGGAAGCGATTCGGGACTATCGTCAGCGCACCGGTATCGACGTGCGTTTCTATCAAGCTGGTTCTTCTGAGATGTTTGGCAAGGTACAGGACATACCCCAAAAGGAAACCACTCCATTTTATCCCCGCTCTCCCTATGCCTGTGCTAAGGTGTATGCTCACTGGCAAACTATAAACTATCGTGAATCCTACGGCATGTTTGCCTGCAATGGTATACTGTTTAACCACGAATCACCCCGTCGAGGGGAAACCTTTGTCACCCGCAAGATTACCCGAGCAATTGCCCGAATTGTCGGAGGTCAGCAGAAAAAACTCTACCTGGGTAATCTTGATTCTAAGCGAGACTGGGGTTACGCGAAGGACTATGTCAAGGCCATGTGGCTGATGCTCCAGCAAGACAAACCAGATGATTATGTGGTAGCTACTGGTGAAACCCACTCAGTTAAGGAGTTTTTAGAGATTGCCTTCAAATATGTAAATCTGGATTGGAATAATTATGTGGAGTTTGACGAGCGTTATTTGCGCCCTGCTGAGGTAGATATACTGATTGGTGACCCCACCAAGGCAAAAAAGGCACTAGGTTGGGAGCCATCTGTAACCTTTGAGGAGTTGGTAGCCTTAATGGTAGAAGCGGATTTACAAGCTTTGGGTCTGTCGAGCGCTAACGGCAAGAGTACTAAACCGTTGAATGATCAAGCCTATATCCGTCAAGGTGTAGCTACAATGGTTGACTAATCCGTTAGTCTATGACTGACTGTGAAGGTAGCATCGTTGGTGCAAGCGAATACATCAGCAACCACAAATCCGGATCGATAGGATTTGTGTTGAATAATGACTTAGTATATTCCTGCTTGCATTGCGATGCACCAGACGGTGATAGTTCTCCAAAAGCTAGGCAAGGATGACAAATAAATGGAAAGTTTAGATCTTAGTAATAAGAGGATTCTAGTTACTGGTGGAGCTGGATTTCTAGGACGTCAGGTAGTAGATCAGTTGTGTAAAGCTGGAGCGGATGCACAGAAGATTACTATTCCGCGATCGCTTGATTATGACCTGCGTTCTTTAGAGAACTGTCAAAGAGCTGTGGATCAGCAGGATATCATCATTCATCTTGCTGCTCACGTTGGTGGCATTGGTCTTAATCGAGAAAAGCCAGCTGAGCTATTCTATGACAATTTAATGATGGGTACTCAGCTAATTCATGCCGCCTATGAAGCTGGTGTGGAAAAATTTGTCTGTGTTGGTACCATCTGTGCCTATCCCAAATTCACACCAGTACCCTTTAAAGAGGATAACCTGTGGGATGGTTATCCCGAAGAAACCAATGCCCCTTATGGGGTTGCTAAGAAAGCTCTTTTAGTCCAGCTACAAGCCTATCGGCAACAGTACGGATTCAATGGCATCTATCTGTTACCGGTGAACTTGTATGGTCCGGAAGATAATTTCGACCCCAGCAGTTCCCACGTAATCCCTGCTCTAATCCGTAAAGTCTATGAAGCCCAACAAAAGGGAGAAATGACATTGCCTGCGTGGGGTGATGGCAGTCCTACCCGTGAGTTTCTCTACTCAACCGATGCAGCACGGGGTATTGTGATGGCTACCACGGATTACAATCAGCCAGAGCCAGTTAATTTGGGTACAGGCTATGAAATCTCAATTCGCGATTTAGTTGAGTTGATTTGCGAATTGATGGAATTTAAGGGAGAAATTGTCTGGGAAACTGATCAACCCAATGGTCAGCCTCGCCGTTGTCTGGATATTGAACGAGCCAAGCAGGAGTTTAACTTCACTGCTGAGATGGAGTTTAAGCAGGGGTTGAAGAATACTATCGACTGGTATCGACAACACGCTAGCTAAATCTACCCAAACCCATTGTCGGTAGGGGCGAAGTATTTGTACCTGGATATGTAGCTTAAACAGTAGCTCTAACAGTTCCAGTTTGTATACAAATGCTTCGCCCTCGAAGGCTAAAGCCAGACAGACTTTAGTAGAATAGTAATCAAAATACAATTTATATCCTGTCTGGAAGCATTAAGAGTGTAAGGTTTAGTAATTAGTAAAGGGCAACGATGAATTGTGATTACTCCCAACCCATTACCCCTTACCGAAAAAAACTTGGTAAATTAACACTAAAACTAAATATACATGATAGTATTTTTTTGATGATTGTTAATAACAATAACTTAATCAAGTATAATCAATCAATATTATAATTTATTTTAATTTATAGAGCATCTAACTATAGATAGATTTATAAAAAAAATACCTAGCTTCTAACGGTGAAAAAAGGGTGAGTAATCTACTAATTTTTTGTCGGTGACTATTAAAATTTTTTCCTGAGCAATTATTATGGAAGCTATAGATTATTCAGAAGAAATAGATTTTCATAAATACTGGCTAGTTTTCAAACGGCGTTTTTTGCCAGCAACCCTAGCCTTTGCTGGTTTTTTTGGTCTTGCAGCATGGTATGCATTCTCTCAAAAAACTGTTTATTTAGCAGCAGCTCAACTGTTGTTAAAGACAGATAATTCTTCTTTGACCGGGGTTGATAATTCAACTGGCACTATTGATAATGTGGCTCGCAAGAGGGACCCTTTATCTACGGAAGTAGAAATTATTATTTCCAGACCAATTATAGAAAAAACCATCAAAACTCTCAACCTCAGGGATAAAAACGGTGAATTTATCTCTCCTGAGTTCATTTTAAAAGAACTCAGTGTCAAACCAATTCCGGGGACAGACATCTTAACTATTTCCTATGAATCCTTTGATCCTACTTGGGCAGAAAGGATCGTTAACACACTGATTAAGGTTTACATAGAGAATGATCTCCAAACTAACCGAGCGGAAGCTGTCGCTGCTCGTGACTTTATTGAGAAACAACTCCCAAAAGTTGAAGCTACTGTCAGCCAATCAGAAGCGGATTTACGTAAATTCAAAGAAGCTAATAAAGTACTAGACCTGCAACAAGAAGCTAACATTGCAGTCGAGTCGATTGCCAAATTAGAGGACGAAATTTCTCAACTTCAGGCTCAGTTAGCACAGATAAATGCTGAGTCTAAGGGCTTGCGCAATAAGATCGGTCTGGATACACAGCAAGCTGTGGCAGCTACGTCTTTAAGGCAATCTACTGGGGTGCAGGATGCACTGAAACAACTCCAAGAGATACAAGCTCAGTTAGCAGTGGAGCGCACCCGCTTCAACGATGAATACCCAACAGTGGCTCAGTTGGCTTTTCAGGAAGCTGCACTATTAAAATTACTAAAAGAGCGAATAGCACAAGTCATTGGTAGCCAACAATCAGCGCCACCGGTTAAGAGTTTGTTAGAGTTTGGACCAATCCAGCAACAACTGACTGCAGAACTGGTTCAGTCCGAGGTACAGCGTTTAGGGCTGACTAGCCAACTAGCTGTTCTGAGGAATACTCAGTCGTCTTACAAAGAGCGGTCTAGAGTCCTACCGAAATTAGAGCAGAATCAGCGGGAACTGGAGCGACGGGTAGCTGCTGCACAAGCAACTTACCAAATTTTGTTAAGCAAGCTACAAGAAACTAGAGTTGCGGAAAATCAAAATGTCGGTAATGCCCTTGTGATTTCAGAGGCGATCGTTCCTGAAGAGCCGATTCAAATCCCCATCAACCTGATCCTGGCAGGGGGAGCTTTTGCTGGTATCTTAGTTGCGATCGCTACGGCTTTCTTGATCGACCTCTTAGACAAATCGGTTCATACTCTCAAAGAATTAAAAGAGTTGTTTAGATATACCTTGTTAGGGGTGATTCCAGATTACGGCAAGCTGGTCAGTACCAGCTATTTTGCTGGATCGTCTCAACAGAATGTTTTCCCCATTTTTCCAAGAGATTTGCCCCGCTCTGTCGTCGGTGAAGCCTATCAAATTCTGCAAGCGAATCTGAAATTTATCAGTTCTGATCGACCACTGCAATCGATTGTAGTAACCAGTTCTGTTCCTAAGGAAGGCAAGTCCCATGTCTGTGCTAATTTAGCTGCGGCTATGGCTCAAGTAGGACGCCGGGTGTTACTAATCGATGCTGATCTGCGTTATCCATCTCAACATCATCTGTGGGAACTAACTAACTCCTTGGGTTTAAGTGATATTCTGGTGGGTGAGGCTCAATTTCATCAGGCTAAACGGGAAGTAATGACTGGTCTTGATGTTCTGATGGCTGGGGTAATTCCTCCAAATCCTGTGGCTATTTTGGACTCTCAGAAGATGGCTTTACTGATGCAGAAGTTCTCACGAGAGTATGACTGCGTTATCATAGATACTCCAGCATTAGCTGGTATGGCTGATGCCCCAATTTTGGGCAAAATGGCTGATGGCATTTTACTGGTAGCCCGACCTGAAAAAACAGATTCTGCCAGGGCTAATGCTGCTATGGAAATTCTCAACAGCTCAGGTCAAAATGTTCTGGGGTTAGTTACCAATGGTGTCATCTTCAAGAACGAACCTGACGGCTATATCTACCGCAACAGGGAAAACTATACTACGCCAGATGTCATTCCAAATCCGGTTTAATAAGACTATATTCAAAACAATCAAAGTCCTTGCCTAGACTTGATTTGATGATTTAGTTAAGTAACCTATATGAACCGGATTTGGTATCAGTCAGGAAAAGGCTGAATGTAATCAGCCGTAAAACCTTGCACGCTGTGAATCTATTATCCAGAAGCTGCGCTGCCAGAACTTTGGTGGCGCATTCTGATCATAATTCCTAAGGTTATTTGCTTCATCATCCAGTAAAATACTGTCAGCACCACGAATGTTACGGCCATTACTAGTAGTGGACCTTTAGAGGTTAAATCATGAATCATACTCTTGGCTAAGCTACTGGGTTGAGCAACTAAGTCCCAGCTGTTGAACCGTTGGAATCGTCCTAAATAAATACCAAAGGCGCACAGAGCATGAGTAATTAACTCAGCTAAAAATATCAACTTTCCTAACCTTCGCTGCTGCAAATACTCACCTAGGTTAATCACAGATAGAACGTAAGCTTCAAAACCGGTTAGGATAACTAGCAGATGTTGGGGAATAACAACTAGAGTAATTGTCCATACTGAGTAATTCCTGCGAATGGCTTGAATTAGATGAATCACATCGGTGAGCAGATAGGGCGCATTGGGCAAAAATAGGATAAAAACTGCTAAACCTATCCACCATAATCCGGAGTGTAAGCCAGATTTACTCCGGAATAGCCAAAAACTTAGAGCTAATGGTATTGATGCTAGAAACAAATTCCAAGCCATCCAGCCATTGTGGCTATGCCAAGCTTTCCATACCTCTGTCAGTAATGTGTCCATAGACATGATTAGTGAACCTTTGCTCTAGGGTAGATTAGCCTTGTTAAGTGGTATTGAATTTAATCCTTATCCTAACTCATCCGTTCAGCTTTGAGTTTTGAGCTTGAGCTTTCATAGGTCATACTTCATACTTAAGCCTTAAGTTGACGGTTGAAAGTTGAAAGTTGAAAGTTGAAAGTTTAAGGTTTAAAGTTGGAAGCCTTTGAAGCTCATAACAATTCTGGCTCATTACCCATTACCGATTACCCGAGAAGGGATATGATCATCAGTCAACTGGATTTGAGATAACCATGCCTCAGAATCGGATTATTACTCTGCTGAGTGATTTTGGCTTACAAGATGTTTATGTGGGTGTGATGAAGGGTGTCATTGCCCAAGTTAACCCAACTTTGACTATAGTAGACCTGACTCACCACATCCCCCCTCAAAACCTAGCCGCTGCTCGGTTTAATTTGATCAATGCTTATCCCTACTTTCCAGCGGGGACAGTTCATGTGGCGGTGGTTGATCCAGGAGTCGGCAGTCACCGAAGAGCGATCGCTATCCAACTTTCACAGGGTTTCTTGGTCGGTCCAGATAATGGGCTATTCAGTGGAATTTTGGAGCAATACCCAGTCATGGCAGCAGTTGAGCTAACCAACTCAGCCTACTGGCGCACTATAAATCCTAGCACTACGTTTCATGGTCGAGATATCTTTGCTAGTGTTGGAGCTCACTTGGCTAGTGGCTTACCAATCGAAAGCTTGGGAGAGGTAATTGAGCCAAACACTTTGGTAACGCTAGATATACTAACAAAAACACTAACCGATGATGGGATTATTGGTTCTATCCAATATGTTGACCATTTTGGCAATTTAATCACTAATATCCCAGGGGCTGAGGTTGATGGCAAAACTTGGTCTGTTAAGATAAGCGATCGCATTATCCCCCATACTCAAACCTATAGCAATTGCCAACTTGGAGAGTTCGTTGCCCTAATTGGTAGTCATGGTTGGGTGGAAATCGCTGTTAACGGTGGGAGTGCTAAGTCTCAATTACAGCTGGATTGGGGAGATAAAGTGGAATTAAGCATTAAAAATTAGAATAATAATTAGTACCGAGTTCCTTTCCAGGATATTATGACCACATCACTACAACCATCTGAACCGGTAGTTTACCAAGGTCAGTTTGGCGAATTTACCATTACCGAAAGCGATCGCATTGGCGTAGTTATCTACCGCGCTGGCTTAGTGGTAGCAGCCTTGAGCTTTGCGATCGCCAGTAATTTAATTCTATTGCGAGGAGCTAGCCCAAGTATTTTAAATGTCCTGACTCCTCTTTATGGCTTATTCTGCCTTGCCCTAGGGGTTAGCTTAGTCACCATTCATATTTATCTAGCTCCCCTGCACCGCCTACTACAAATCTTTTGGGGCATCGGTTGCATTGCCTCAATTGCACTGGCATTTTCCAGCAATGAGCCCCTTGCTCTATACATTTATAACCATCCTATTTCTCTATTCGGAATTGGTTTTACCTTTGCAGCGTTAACCGGAATTTATTTCAAGGAAGCATTTTGCTTTAATCGCTTGGAAACTAAATTCCTAACTCCCCTAGTACCCATGCTGTTACTGGGACATATAGTTGGATTTTGGTCTACAGATTGGGAGATGATTCTGCTAGGACTCTGGGCGGTTTTGTTTATGGTGTTTGCCCTGCGTAAAGTATTGCAACCGATTCCAGATGATATTGGTGATAAGTCGGTTTTTGAGTATCTCAAAAAGAAGCGTGTGTAAGCTATAAGCTATCAGCTATCAGCTATCAGCTATCAGCTATCAGTTATCAGCTATTAGCTATCAGTTATCAGCTATCAGTTATCAGCTATCAGTTATCAGCTATAAGCTATCAGTTATCAGTTATCAGCCAAAGGTCTGTGCTCAGGCTACTAATCGGTGCTTTTGCATCAAATAAGCTGACCACTGACCGCTGACTGCTGAATGCTTACTCCAATTTTCATTAATCTCGAACTATTAAATCTCCTGTTTGCGCGATGGGCACGCTACGGGAACGAGGTTTATTTTAAGCATGATAGCTGACAGCTGACGGCTGAATGCTTACAAACGTGTAGGAAATTAATAAGCTGCTAGTGATTTTACGAATTACCAAAAAACAAGACTATAAACGAAGGAAGCAAGGGGACTGACGATCATCCTTTTTAAAATAATCCGGACAGATGGGACTTTGATTGGTAAGTACTAGAAAAGTGAGATGCTCTATAGCGGTTTTTAGCCTAATGAGGTACACCGGATTTTTTACCTTTTCTTTCTTCTGACTTTACTGCTCCCTGCTCCGAACGCGCCCCGCGTGGCCCACGGCCTCAGTCCCTGCTCCCTATAAACCCAAAAAATTGTACCTTACTAGCTTAAAAAGCGCTATAGACCTTATTAGTCATCAGTGATTATTAGTCATCAGTGATTAGGTGACCACGGTTTTCTCTACCGTAGACTATACCGTACATTAGTGACCACAATATCATTTATTTGTGGTTACTAATGACTAGTGACTATTGACGAGATAATTTTTCATTAAAAGTCCCAATCATGCGTTTAGTATGTAGGCGAAAACAGTGGGGTTTAACGGTTCAAGGATGGTTTGTGAATACTTTTTTGATTATTACCTGTAGTCTCTTTATGTTAACTCATATCCACCCATTTTTATCGATTACTTCTCCCATTAACGCTGATGCATTAGTAGTAGAAGGATGGCTACCGGACTATGCCTTAAAAGGTGCCATGGAAGAATTTGATCGGGGTAATTATCAAAAAATAATCACCACTGGCCTTCCTCTGCGTAAAGGATATTATCTGTCAGAGTATAAAAGCTATGCTGAATTGACTGCGGCAACGTTTATCGCACTGGGTTTTGAGCCAGATAAACTAGTTGCTGTTCCAGCACCAGATGTTAATGTAAATCGTACGTTAGCATCGGCTCAGGCGTTACGGGAGTGGCTATTAACCTCAGATGAATCAATCAAGTCTATTAATCTTTATTCATTTGATGTTCATACTCGCAGAAGTTGGATGCTATTTAAGCAAGTTCTTGGTCCTGAGATTAAAGTTGGAGCAATAGCTGCTAATTCCCTTGACTATGAACCAAAACAGTGGTGGGTTTCTAGTCAAGGAGTGCGGTCAATCATGTCTGAAACAATCGCTTATCTCTATGCTCAAGTTGTAAGTTTGAAAGTTTGAATATTGCCAAAACTGCTATAGCAATTATTAATTGGGTGAGGGAGTAGGGAGTAGGGAGTAGGGAACAGAAACATGTCTTAACCTTTACTTCGACTGGTATATTATTATTCATTCATCGTGCGATAGGTAGCTACTGCTGAAGGAGATATCCGATTCAGATAGCGGAAAATCCAATATTTGATAACCGAATCCAAGATAACTGGAAATGTGGCAATGAACAAAAATATAAACTCTCGACTTTCTGGTATTCCTAAATGTCGGGATACGGCTTCTAGGATTACTTCCCAACCGTGGGGAGAGTGGAATCCTACAAACATATCGGTAAACAAAATAATGATAAAGGCTTTGGCACTATCACTCAGTCCATAGATAATATCATCCATAAAAGATTTTAAAATAATTACATCTCGCTTGCTGTTCATGATAACTAAGGCAAAAGCAACTAGAGCTATAATGTCAGCAAAAATATTTTTAATGGCATTAGATCCTTGATTATAATAGTCTTCTGCCAGTTCGTTAGCTTTATGCTTAATCTCTTCTTCCATCTCCTCCTCAGATAGTTTAGGAGTAAACCCCAGTAAGCTTTTAAAGTGGAGTTCTTCTTCAAATTTTTTTAACTCTATCAGAGCTTCTTCTTCCATCTCATAATTTAAAAAAATAGCTGATTCATGGTTACTTCTAAAGTGCTCAACTATGGGACTAACTAGAAACGTTTTAGAAATTTGATGGGTTAAAATAGGAACAATAGTTAAAATTAGGATAAACTTAATAGAGATTACGGTTTTACGTTGAGACCGACGAAAGGTTTTGACAACTTTATCTTCAGCTCGTGGATCGAGTTCCTGCTGAATTCTTTTGACCGTCCCTACAATTGACCTAGGTAATACACCGGTTTTATCCGTTACTTTCTTGGAGTTAGCTCCTTGATTATTGACCGATGAATTGTTGTCTGATTCCGAATAAGGGGCTTCTCGAAGATTGGAATTTTGGTTGATAACCTGTCTTGGACTGGAGTTAGTAATCTGATTATCTGGCTTTTGGTCTATGGGAATCAATGCTGCGGTGGATTTTTCCGGTTTTGGGGCCGCATACTTGTTGATAATTTCATCAATAAAATTTAATTTTTCAATAAGTATTGACTGCTGATCGCTGAGGTCGATTGACTCAGATAACCGAGAATTTTCCCTAGCTTGTTGTTGACTAGTTTCGAGAGGATTAGATCCAGTTAATTCAGAATTTATTATAACAGAACGACTGGTTTTAAATTCTGCTAGTCTAACGTTGATAGTCTTGATATATTTATTAATTTCTGCCTCAAAATAGGCAATAACGCTGTTACTATATTGACTGGTATCGGCGGAGATTTTTTGACCTCCAAAATATTCATCTTCAATCGCTTTAATTTTTAGTGCCGCTTTGTATGCCTGATCCAAGGCTCTCTCTGGTGTATTGAAGAACCATTGTCTAGCTGTGCGTAAGATAGTTTGAAGATTCATTCAATTCTCTAGGATCATACTCTCAACATCTAAGGGGTGCATTCTTACACCTAATTATTCCTAGAACTCTTACATCCTAGTTGTGCTATAATAGCAAATTACCTAAAGAAAAATTTTGTGGCTCAAAATTCACTGTGGATCATTGGCTCAACTCGCACTGGCAAAACAACTCGCCTTGTGAGTCAGTTTTACCAATGGGTTGAAGGAGGACTGGATTGGTCAAACCCAAATTCGAGTTCAAGATATCAAAGAACTCCCTCAAAAGCCCCAGGAATTTTAGTGTTTGCGGCTAATGACGATAATCGGCGTGAGCTGGCGGATCGGCTCACAGAGGTGATCCGGGGACGGTATCCAGTACTTTCCAAGACACCTTTAGGTTTTTTCCAAGATGAGGTAATGCTATTTTGGCCCTTGTTAATTGGGCGATTGGATATCAAGGCACAGTTTCCGTTGCGATTGCGTCCTGAGACTGAGCAGGACTTAGCCACCCAGCACTGGCGTACTGACCTGGATAATGATCTACTACAACTGCCAGGGGGGAATGATTACACTAGAGTTCGTCGGCTCCTGGACTTGTTACAATTAGCAGCAGTGAGTGGGATACCTGTTGAAGACATTCCCCACATGTTAACGGTCGGGATTCCAGAGGAGGAAGGAAACCCGGAACTTTGGTCAACGGTGGGAAAGCTGTTGCTAGAGTGGCGAAGCTGGTGTCTAGAGAGGGGATTATTAACCTACGGGATTATTGCTGAACTGTATTGGCGGTATTTGTTGGCAGACCCCACTTATCAGCAGTATTTGCAGCAGCGGTATCAGGCAGTGCTGGCGGATGATGTGGATGACTATCCTGCGATCGCTCGGGATTTATTTGAGACTCTACTCAATCAAGGGGCTGTGGGAGCTTTTAGCTTTAATCCTAATGGACAGGTACGCTTGGGCCTTAATGCTGACCCCAATTATCTAGCGGATTTGGCATCCCGTTGCTTGGTGGAAATCTTACCGGATTTATCGATCGATGCAATGCCGGTTGAATTGGCAAACACAGTAGTGGAATTAATTACTAATTCCATGTTTATTGATGATATACCTGAGTCTATCCAATCGATTCAAACCACCTCCCGCGCTCAACTGTTGCAGCAAACGGCTGGGGTGATTAGTCAAGCGGTCAAGTCTGGGCAAGTGCAGCCTGGTGAAATAGCAATCATTGCTCCAGGTCTAGATGCGATCGCACGCTACACCTTAACGGAAATCCTGACTAACCAAGGCATTGCTGTCGAACCCCTCAATGACCAGCGCCCATTAATTAGCTCACCGATGGTTCAGGGATTACTAACCCTACTAGCGCTAGTGTATCCTGGCTTGGGACGGTTAGTGAATCGAGATGCGATCGCACAAATGCTGGTAGTACTCAGTAGCCAACCACAAGTGCAGGAGTTGAAGGGTGAAAGGTTGAAGGTTGAAAGGTTGAATGTTGAAAGGTTGAAGGTTGAGAGTTCAAATCTGCAACCGGCAACCCTAATTGACCCTGTCCGTGCTGGTTTATTAGCGGATCACTGTTATGCTCCTGATCCTGAGCAACCTCGCCTATTACCAGTGGAGTCGTTTCCTCGTTGGGATAGGTTAGGGCATCAGGCAACAACTGCCTACTCAGAGATTTTCCAATGGTTAGAACTACAGCGGGAGCAACAACAACAGGGTTTGATTCCTTCGTGCCTGGTAGTTTTCGACCGCGCCATTCAGAAATTTTTGTGGCATGGTTCTAATCTCGCCTATGAACAGCTAGCAGCACTGCGGGAACTGATGGAAACCGCTCAACACTACTGGGAAGTGAATGGACGCCTGGGGAAAGAGTTGAAGGTGGATGATTCCAGCCAAACCAAGCAACAACCGTCTAACCGTCAGCGTTCCACCCAAATTATCGCCCAATTCATTCTGATGCTACGTCGTGGCACCGTTACTGCTAATCCCTATCCCGTCCGCCGCCTACCCACAGCTACCAATGCCGTCACCCTCGCTACTATTTTCCAATACCGTGCCGCTCGCCGCTGCCACCGTTGGCACTTTTGGTTAGATGCCGGTTCTTCCCTCTGGCTCAGTGGTGGTGCAGCTACCCTTTTCGGAGCTCATCTATTTCTAAAGGAATGGTCTGGACGTCCTTGGACAGAGGAAGATAAAGTCCAAGCTGATCAACAGCGATTAGAGCGAATTTTGCGAGATTTATTCGGTAGAGTTACAGAGCGGGTTTACTTGTGTCATAGCGAATTAGCGGTTAGTGGCACAGAGCAGAATGGTCCGTTATTATCTTTGATAAATACTGCGTAAATACTGTTTCTTGACAATTCTACTGGAAGTTCCTGGGATATTTCTGTTAGAAGTATTGGCATGTTTGAGTTGAAGTTTGCCCAGGGTG
Source organism: Moorena sp. SIO4A5 (assembly GCF_010672005.1). Classification (NCBI taxonomy): domain Bacteria; kingdom Bacillati; phylum Cyanobacteriota; class Cyanophyceae; order Coleofasciculales; family Coleofasciculaceae; genus Moorena; species Moorena sp. SIO4A5. Next base: position 16,499 of record NZ_JAAHHZ010000030.1, read on the forward strand.
AAGCAGCAAGCTAGATCCTTTTCGTATTAAAAACCAGAGACCAAGCCCAAGACAAGTATCCACAACATCACGCTCAGTGGTGCGCCAAAGAGAATCCCCACGATTGCCCAGCCTCTTTGGTGAGCTTTGAAGTGTTCAATACTCCGCCAGCGACGACTTTTCCAAGCCCATTCATTGCCCTTGGCACCGAGCGCGATCGCCATTAACCAACCCAATTGAGGCACCCATGCTATCAGTCCAATCCAAACATTATTTGTCATAGGCCAAAACCAAGGTATCAAAAAAGCTCCCCAGTTCCAGCCTTTGATTTCATCTGGTATCGGTATTCGAGGATCACCTAAACCCCCTTGACCTGAATTATTCACAAAGGTGGCTCGGGTGGGTCTGCTCAGTTTGTTGCTTTTGCGAGTATTTAGTGTCATGCCCAATTCTAGGGCTAGAATTGCTTCAGACGCACTTTTGAAGCGTTGCTCTGGAGCCGGTTCGGTCAGCTTCTGAATCCAGCTAATCAGGTTAGCACTGAGGTTGACTTGGTCTTTAAAGCAAATGCGCAAATTCCGCTGGGGCAAGTCAGCAGGTGCAGTCCCGGTGAGCAAATGAATCAACGTCGCTCCTAAGCCATACAAATCCGAGGCTGGTACTGCCCTACCACCAAACTGTTCCATGGGCGCGTAACCATAGGTTCCCACTACCGTAAATGTCGCGCCCTCTTGGGAAGCCCGATCCTGTACTGACCCGAAATCGATGACATAAATCTGCCCATCATCTCCTAAAATTAGATTGCTAGGCTTAATATCTCGGTGTAGTACGGCTGGATTCAGCTGATGGAGAAATTCAAGAATTTTCAGCACATCCACAGCTATTTGGCGCACTTCCCCTTCTGTAAATCGTTTACCTTGATTTAGTTTTTCCTTGAGGGAGGAGCCAGGAATATAGTTGTGTACCAAGCAAAACCAGAGTACTCGGTCATCAATGTTAAAATAATCAAGATACTTGGGAATCCGGGGATGATTGAGCTGTTTAAGCACCTGTGCTTCTCGCTCAAAGAGTTTTAAATCGTCCCAATTAACGTCACCACCAAATGCCAGCAGTTTAACAACTACCAATTCTGGAGGTGACACTCTTATGTCTTCAGCTAGCCAAGTTTGTCGTCCAGCATTATGTCCCAGTTGTTGCTTCAGTTGATAGCGCTCATGTAATATCTGTTCGGCTTCCAGCATCTCGGCTTAATGTCCTCAGTGGCTCATCCATCCCATCAGCGTGCTCGGTTAATCTCAAGCTAGATGGGTGGATACAGGGCAAAGGGCAAAGGCTAAAGGGGTGGATTAGATGATGATTTTTCTTACCAATCAATTTGTCTTACGAATCAAACCGATTTATCATTGACATTTGACCCCTCTAGCTCTAATATAGCCAGATTTTTTTGGGATGACAGGGATGTTGACAGTTTATTGACTTGAAATTCTTTGTTCATCATCACCTTCATCTGTCAGACTCTACACACTAGGTGTTAAATCAACCCAATCCCTCAACCACTGGATGGAAGTAAAACGCTAGTCCTAATACCACATAAGCTGCCAATAGCAAAACCCCTTCGAGCCAGTTTGACTTACCATCAGAACTAATCGAATTAGTAATCAAAACAGCTACGGCTACTGCTACCAATTCAAAGGGATTAAAATCCAAATCCATGGGCTGACCCATAAACCACCCAGCCAGCACTAACACTGGGGCAACAAATAGGGCAATTTGCAGACTAGACCCCACGGCTACGGAAACTGAGAGATCCATCTTATTCTTCATCGCCACAGTTACCGCAGTGGCGTGTTCTGCTGCATTACCAATTACGGGCAGTAAAATTACTCCGGTAAACAGCGCTGTTAGTCCTAACTGTGATGTGGCAGATTCCAAGCTATCCACCAAAAGTTCTGACTCTAGTGCCACCAGCAGGGTAACCACTACCAAGACTCCTACCCACAACCAGATATTAGGCAGATGTTGAGATTCGGAACTGGCAATTTCACCCTCCCCTGTTTCTTCTGACTCCATTTCTGCCATTCCCACATCAAACAGATAGGTGTGGGTTTTCATGGAAAATAATAGAGTTAGCCCATAAACCAGAATTAAAACCAGGGCAACTGCCACCGAAAGCTGTTGTAATGTAGATTGAGGAATACCAATGGATGTGGTATCCATTGCTGTCGGTAGCAACATGGCAATCACCGCTAGGTTCATTGAAGAGGCATTCACCCGCGCCACAATGGGCTGAAACTCCTGTTCTTTGTAACGCAATCCACCCAGCAGCATCGCAAATCCCATCACTAGGAGTAGGTTACCGATGATGGAGCCAGTGATGGTGGCTTTAACCACTTCTACTAACCCAGCATTCAGGGCAATTAGGGCAATGATTAATTCTGTAGCGTTGCCAAAGGTGGCATTTAATAACCCTCCTAGGTTTGGACCGAGCACCACAGCAATTTCTTCTGTGGCTGTTCCCATCCATGCTGCTAAAGGAATAATTGCTAAGCAAGAGGTAATGAAGATAACTGCCGAGTTCCACTCTAGAAATTCAGCGGCTACTGAAATGGGAATAAACAGTAGCAAAATTGACAAAATTTGGTTTTTGGTGAGCATTTAGGTTTCTTTACCTCAAAAGAATTACTATTCTAGTTACTCTCGGGGACTAGGGCAGTATCGAAAGGGACTTGGTCAATCCCTCTTCCCATCCCCCCGTCTCCCTAAGCTGTCACGCCCCTAAGCTGTCACGCAGTTAATTTTTGGGTTGAGACTGATGGGGAGATAGGGAGGTGGGGGGATGGTTTGACGGTTTGTTTCATAACATGAACAGATTAAATTTAGACTGGTGTTAGCTAATCAACTTAGATAGGCCAATTAGATAGTCAAGCTACCTGTAGGGTGGGCAAAACCTTGCCCACCCTACCCATGGTGTCTGTGCGTAAGTCCTGAACTTAGATAGCCAAATTAGATAGTCAAGTACCTTACTCTGTAACTGTTGTGCTGCAATATTGCTTTTGGATACTCAACCATTCCTCAAGCGCATCAGTCTTAGGATATATTTTTTAACCATAGAAATTTGCTATGATCTGGTGAAGATTGATAAGATTACCGCAATTTGCATAAACTGATTGGAGTTACTTGAATTAAACCTTGCGGTTGAATTAATCATTGTGTTAAGCATTTAACGTTTGTCCCAACTATCCGCTGTCCCAACTATCCGCTACTTTTGTTCGTTACTGCCAAACCAGTATAAGTTTGCTCAAGGGTATTCGCGCTCCGAGTCCCAAACATGAAGTTATCGGGTTGGGTGAGCTGTGTTGCTGTTTTTTGAATGCATATTCCCATGACTTCAGTAGCTGAACTGCTAGTGTTACAAGCTGAGGAAATAAAGTCCACTGCTAAGTCCACTGCCAAGATCAAACACTACTCGACGCTCAACAATGACTCCCTAGATACGGCCACAGGTGTCTATATTACTATCCACGGTCATTTCTACCAACCGCCTCGGGAAAACCCTGATCTAGATACTATTGAGCGTCAGCCTACTGCTGCTCCGTTTCATGACTGGAACGAACGGATTTACTATGAGTGCTACCGCCCCAATGCCTTTGCTAGGGTATTAAATGACCAAGGGGAAGTGATAGATATTGTCAACAACTATGACTATTTGAGCTTCAATATTGGTCCAACCTTAATGTCATGGCTGGAAGATTACGATCTCGAAGTGTATCAGCGGATTCTGGAAGCGGACAAGAAGAGTTGCGTACGCTTAAATGGTCATGGGAATGCGATCGCTCAAGTTTACAACCACATCATCCTTCCCTTAGCCAATGAACGGGACAAATACACCCAAATCCGTTGGGGAAAAGCGGACTTCCGTTCCCGCTTTGGTCGTGAACCCGAAGGGATGTGGCTGGCGGAAACGGCAGTAGACTATCCCACCTTGGAAGCACTGGTAGCAGAAGATATTCGGTTTATTATCCTAGCCCCTTCCCAAGCTCAACGTTGCCGCCCAATTCCCAGTGAACACACCAGTGAACACACCAGTGAACACAATAGTAATTCTCCATGGCAGGAAGTGGGAGGTGCTCAGATTGACCCTACTCGCCCTTACCGTTGCTTCCTCAAAAATGGCAAATTTATTGATATCTTTTTCTATGATGGCCCAATCTCCAGAGATATGGGCTTCAATGATTTACTCAGCAGCACTGAACACTTTGCCAAGCGTTTGGGTCAAGCAGTACGTGGGAATCATCGCAGTGCCCAGTTGATTGCTGTGGCAACGGATGGAGAAACCTTTGGCCATCACAAAACAGGCACTGAGAAGTGTATTGCCTACGCTTTTACCCATGAGTTTCCCGAGCGTAACTGGACAGTAACCAACTTTGCCCACTACCTTAGCTTTAATCCACCCACCTGGGAGGTGGTACTGAAGCCAGTAACAGCCTGGAGTTGCTCCCATGGGGTTGACCGTTGGCAAGATGATTGTGGCTGTGGTGGTGACGGGAAGTGGCACCAAATGTGGCGTCGTCCCCTGCGGAATGCCCTGGATTGGTTACGGGATCAATTGATTGAGGTATATCAAGAGACTGGTAGCCAATTCTTCCATGACCCTTGGCTAGCGCGGGATGAGTATATCGAAGTGATTCGGAACCGTTCCCCAGCCAATGTGGACAGTTTTCTGGAGCGTCATAGTACTCACCCACTGACGACCGCCGAACACGTGGATGGCTTACGACTGCTGGAAATGCAGCGTCATGCTCTGCTGATGTATACCAGTTGTGGTTGGTTTTTTGAGGAAATCTCCCGTCTAGAAGGGGTTCAGATTTTACGCTATGCTGCCCGTGCTATGGAGTTAGCTGCTAATGTTGCTAAAGTCCAACTGGAAGAAGAATTTATCCAACGCCTTGCTCTAGCACCCAGTAATGTGGAATGCTTTAAAACTGGTGACCAGATTTATCGGCAACTAGTGGTGTCAGCCCAGGTTAGCTGCAAGCAAGTAGTAGCAGACTATGCCATTAGTTCCCTATTTAAAAACTATTCCCAAGAAGACAAAATCTACTGTTACTATGCCCATCAGCAATATTACCAGCTAAAACGAATCGGGGCATTAACCCTAGCTGTGGGACAGTTACAATTGGTTTCTGAGATAACTAGGGAAAGTGGTGATTTTGTGTTTGCCTTGCTATACCTAGGTGGTTGGGACTTCCACTGCTGTATTCAACCCCTTGCTGAATGTCGAGCCTACCGCCAGCGGTTGGAAAGATTATTTAATGCCCTCGAGCAAGCCAGTGCAGCCCACACAATTTTGGTAATGAATCAGCTGTTTGGGCAGCAAAATTTTAATTTGCAGCATCTGTTTCCTGAAGAGCGACACCGGATTATGCAGCTGTTGAGCCAGGAAACCTTGACCCGTTTGGATCAGCTCTATACCCAGGTTTATCGGGATAACTATAGAGCCTTGATGGCTTTCCAGAGAGATGGGTTATCTATTCCCAAGGAATTGCAAGTAGCAGCAGAAATTGCTATATCCAATCAGTGTATTACTGTGATTAGGGCATTAGATAGTGATAGCAGTGATCAGCAGGTGGTATGGAGTAGGTTGGCAGAGTTAGAAGCGATCGCAACAGCAGCGAATCATCTCCACTGTCAGTTGAATACCCTAGAAGTCAAGCAAACCTTAGAAAAGTTAATTTTGCGTACGCTCTGGCAAATTCTTTACGATAGCAACCCAGAGGAAGTGGAAGTCGATATTCAACGGCTAGACAAAATGATTGATGTTGGGAATCAGCTCAATCTAAGCTTATCCTTAGATCGTTGCCAAGAACTTTACTTGCAGTACTTCCATAACCAAATTTTGCCTCAGCTGATCCAAAGCCAAGATTTAAAGAAAGATAGTCAAAACAAAGATAGTGATAGCAATGGCAGCTATCCCTGGCTATGTAAAATGTGTACCTGTAGCACTGCCCTCAGTGCTTCACTTTCCCCAAGCCCCCTACTCAAGTTGGGTCAAACCTTAGCAGTGGATCTCAGTGGTTGGGTCACCAACCTGTAAGCATTCAGCTATCAGCTATCAGCTATCAGCTATCAGCTATCAGCTATCAGCTATCAGCTATCAGCTTTTGAATAAAATAAGCTGACCACTGACCACTGACCACTGACCACTGACCACTGACCACTGACCATAAAAATCTCAAAAAAGTTATAACACCGGGATTACAGCGCAACTATTAAACCCTTGGTTTTCGGCTTTAATTTAAGTTACATAATAATCCCGGTCGGTGTTACCCTAATTTAATTTTAACAAATAATAAGAGTTTTTGGTAGACTCTGCGACATTTTCTATAGCTGTTTACTAACCTCATTGAAAACTGCTATAGTTCAGATCGAACCAAGTTCACTAAGTGGCCAAAAACGGAAACAGGCACGACCAATGACTTTGTCTTTACCTAGAAAACCCCAAACATGGGAATCGTTGCTATTGTTGCGGTTGTCTCCCATGACAAATAGCTGATCTTCTGGCACCTGCACCAGTCCCATCTGATAATGGGGAGGTTGGGCAATGTAGTCCTCGTCTATAGGAGTACCGTTGCGATAAACTTTGCCATCTTTGACTTGAACCGTATCACCGGATGTGCCAATCACCCGCTTGATGAAAGCTTGGTCTTTTGAGTAACCCAAAATTTGTAATTGTGGCGGTAGTTCAAACACTATAATGTCACCGACTCTAGGGGTATGGAAACGGTAAGAGATTTTTTCCACCACTAAGCGATCGCCTATTCCCAAAGTCGGGTACATGGAATCCGAGGGAATGTAGCGAGGTTCTGCGACAAATACTCGAATCAATAGAGCTAAGGCTAGTGCGATCGCAATAATTTGGAAATTTTCCTGTACTTGCTTCCAGAATGGCGTGCCACCCTTGGCCTGTTGTTGACCCTGAGCATCTGCTTGCTGCTCCTGAACAGATTCAGAAGATTCACTCGGTGCTGCTAATTTCTTTTTCTGTGCATCCATACAAGATTTAAATTGACATTTAAATTGACGGTAAGGCAGATTTATGGGTATGACCGCCCCCCTAGCCCTAAACATCTTTACTAGTTTGGCAACTCAGCCAGGATAACACGCTTGATTGCCCTTTTGTGAATTTGCGTTAGTTTAGGAAGTGAGTACTGTTGTTGGACAATGCCCGTGCTGTTTCCACACTCTGTCCTACGTGCGAGTTTAGCGGTTTGTCTTCTGGGTGTGTTGAGTGCCTGCGCCAACACTAACCTAGGTGACGCTTTGCAGCGGTCTTTGGGAGCAGACCCCACACTGAAAGATAACCCACCCAAAAACTTGGGTCGGCCATCTCCGAACAAGCCTCAAAGTACTCCCCAGAAACAGAAGTCAGTACCGTTGCCAGAAGACTTCCCCACTGAGATTCCCCGTTATCAACAAGCAACCTTGGAACAAGTGGAACCCCTCAAAGATGCTGCTGCTCCAGGTAAGCTGACGATTTGGTCATCCCCTGACCCAATTAATTTAATTCAGAACTTTTACCAAAAGACCTTTGAGTCGGGAGGCTGGGAAGTCCTCGACCAGCCAGAAGAGCAAGATGGTGGCACATTCATCGTCCGTCGTAATGACTTGGATGTTACCCTTTCGATTCCTTCTCGTGCCACTACTGGCAAATCGAGCGCTGCCTCCTCATCAAAGCCCCCAGCGGTTGCTACCAACAGCAGTGTGACCACATTTGATATTCAGTACGTCCGGGATGGTAAGGATACCAAAGCTGAGAAACCAACACAAGCTGAGAAACCACAACCATCCCAGAAACCAACACAAGCTCAAAAACCAACACAACCTCAGAAACCAACACAACCTCAGAAACCAACACAACCCCAGAAACCAACACAACCCTCTGAGGTTGCGAGTAAGCCAGCTCAGGTCAGGTCAGGAGAACCTGAGAAATTTACTGACTTGGATAAAGTCCCCCGAGATTTGCGTAAGTATGTGGCAGATTTGGCAAAATTGGGAGTCTTAACCCCAGGCACAGCTAATCCAAAGACCAATGCTGATAGTCAAGGTACTCAGTTTGCCCCCAATCAAACCATAAGCCGCCGTCAGTATGCCCGTTGGCTGATGGATGCGAATAATCGGATCTATGCCAATCGTCCAGGATTGCAAATCCGTTTAGCATCCAAAACTACTCAACCTGCATTTCAGGATGTGCCTCGTACGGATCCTGATTTTCCCTATATTCAGGGATTAGCTGATGCTGGATTAATTCCTAGTCCCCTCAGTGGCGATTCTACGGCAGTATTGTTTCGTCCAGATGCACCATTGACTAGGGAAAATCTGATGGTGTGGAAAGTGCCTCTCGATACTCGTAAAGCCTTGCCCAAAGCCTCTATTGAAGCAGTGAAAGAAACTTGGGGCTTCAAAGATACCGCCGAAATTGACCCGAAAGCATTGCGAGCCGTCTTAGCTGATTTCCGAAATGGCGATTTGGCAAATATTCGCCGAGTCTTTGGTTATACAATATTGTTTCAGCCTAAAAAACCAGTCACCCGTGCTGAAGCAGGAGCAGCGCTTTGGTATTTCGGTTCTCAGGGTGAAGGGCAATCTGCAAAAGAAGCACTGTTTCTTAAACCTCAAACCAGTCAGCCATCAGGGGCACCAAAAGCTAAACCATCGAATTAGGTGCATACAAAACAGCTGAAAACAGCTTTTAATTGTGCTTAAGCACAATTACGAATAGCTATTGTCATGGGTTAGTAATTAGTGGTGATTGGTCAAGTGTGTCAATGGCAGACATGATATAGCACAAGTCAGAAGTCAGAAGTCAGAAGTCAGAAGTCAAACTCTTGCGCTTACTTAGGTTTGAGACTTTTGTCATGTCCGCGCCTGCCCTGGCGACTGCTATATCAAGTCCGGTTAATCACGTCTAAAATGGTTGATCTGATGCCTGTGAATTTTGAATTTTGAATTTTGAATTTTGAATTTTGAATTGCTAATTGCTTATGGTTAGTTAATTTTCAAGGTTCAATTTACTATCAACCAAGAAGGATAAGTATTAAATCGGACATGAGCTGAGATAATTATCTGCAATTAAGTTAAATAACATCATGAAGACACAAATTGCCGCTACAGGATTAGTCTTTTTCTCTTTAATGTTGCCCCTGAGGGCAAATGCTGTCGAGTTGTTTAGCAAGATGTATATCTTTGGAGACAGCCTCTCTGATCAAGGCAATCTGTTTAATGCCACCGTAGAGCGAATTCCCCCCAGTCCACCCTATTTTGAGGGACGTTTTTCCAATGGTCCCAACTGGGTGGATTATCTTGCAGGGGATTTGGAATTAAACCCTACTCTGTTTACCACTCTTGGCTCAGGTGCTATCCCTACTGAAGGCATTAACTTCGCTTTTGGTGGTTCTACTACAGGCACTGTACAAACTGCCCCTGTTCCCTTCTCTGGATTGGAAGTTTTACCAGGATTGCAACCGCAGATTGATGCCTTTACTGTTCCCCTAATACAAGCCGGTCAGTCTGCTGACCCAGATGCTCTGTATATAGTGTGGGCTGGTGCTAATGATTATCTACCCAACCAAGGCACTTTTGAACCATTTACAGAAACTGACACCACCTTGGCAAATTTGTCAGATGCACTCCAAGACCTGACTGATGTTGGGGCTAAGACTATTATGGTCGTTAACTTGCCAGATTTGGGCAATACGCCCATTGCTCTGGGAGTTGATGGACGTGTTCCTGGTACTACCGATGCCCTCAACACCTTGATAGAAGACCATAATTCTGGTTTGTCTGAACTACTGGATCAATTCAGTCAGACTGCCGACTCAGATGTCAATATCATCCCGGTTGATGTTAATTCTATATTTAAGGAAATTCTGGCTCAGCCGAAGGAATTTGGTTTCACCAATGTCACTACTCCTTGTCTGAATATACCAGCACAATTTGTATGTGAGAATCCCGAAGAGTTTTTATTCTGGGATTTACAACATCCAACCACTGGTGTTTATCGAATCATTGCGGATTTAGCCCTATCAGCATTGAACGATCCACACCCAGATAATAACCATCCACACCCAGCTAATAACCATCCACACCCAACTAATGTTCCTGAACCAGCAATGGCTTTAGGTCTATTTGCTTTGGGGGCTTTAGGAATAGGTTCTAAGAGAATAGGGAAGAGGGGATCGGGAATTTAGAATTTAGAATTTAGAATGCGCGAATCGGGAATCGGGAATCGGGAATCGGGAATCGGGAATTGGGAATCGGGAATCGGGAGTCGGGAGTCGGGAATCGGTAAAAATCCTGGTAGTGCTATACAATTCCTGACTTTAGCTCCCGAAACCTTGACCAGACCAACGCCTAAATCACTACATCTTTACCACTATCATCAAAAAATACTAGGAGTTTTTTCCTACTATTACCTGTTCCGAAGCTCCCTCTAGATACCGTTTTCAATTAGATCATGAAACCCAATTCTGAGTTATCATAACATCAAAAAATCCTAGGTTTTCTTTCCTACTATTCCCGACTCCCGATTCCCGACTCCCGTTCCCCTCCTGGGAGGGGTTAGGGGTGGGTTCCGACTCCCTACTCCCGACTCCCGACTCCCTACTCCCGACTCCCTACTCCCTACTCCCTCTTCCCAACAATGACTAACAATTACAACCAACTGTTCAAAACCATAGAAGAGTTAGTTATGCACCATTCCCCTAGTGGTGCGGAAGGGGAAATTGACCAATTGTTACTGCATCGGTTTCAAGCTTTAGGGGTGGAAACTTGGCAGGATCGGGCGGGAAATGTAATTGCTAAAATCCCTGGTAAGGATGCTGGTGCCAGTCCCATTGCGATTACTGCTCATAAAGATGAAATTGGTGCGATTGTTAAACGGATTGGTGACGCAGGACGGGTGGAAGTGCGCCGGTTGGGGGGTTCTTTTCCTTGGGTTTATGGTGAGGGTGTGGTGGAGCTGTTGGGGGATAACTATACCATTAGCGGTATTCTCTCCTTTGGCTCACGTCATGTTTCCCATGAATCTCCCCAAAAAGCGTTGCAGGATGATGCTCCTCTACGTTGGCAAGATGCCTGGATTGAAACTAAATGTAGTGCTACAGAATTGGCAGAGGCTGGGGTGCGTCCAGGCACTCGTATGGTGGTTGGTAAACATCGTAAGAGACCTGTGCGCCTTAAGGATTATATTGCTAGCTATACCCTGGATAATAAGGCATCCGTGGCGATTTTGCTAAGCTTAGCCCAACGGTTGAAAACTCCAGCAGTTGATACCTATTTGGTGGCATCAGCAAAGGAGGAAGTCGGGGCAATTGGGGCTTTGTATTTTACCCAAAATCAATCTCTAGATGCGTTGATTGCTCTGGAAATTTGTCCGTTGTCTGCGGAGTATCCCATCGAAGATGGACCAGCACCAGTGTTGCTCTCTCAAGATAATTATGGCATGTACGATGAAGGGTTAAATCGGGAATTGCAACAAGCGGCAGAAAGTTGTGAGGTACCGATTCAGTTGGCGGTTATTGATGGTTTTGGCTCTGATGCTTCGATCGCCATGAAGTTTGGTCATGTTGCTCGTGCTGCTTGCTTGAGTTTTCCTACTCAAAATACCCATGGTTATGAAATTGCTCATTTGGGTGCGATCGCAAATTGTATCGAGATTCTTGAGACTTATAGTTCATTAAGAATTAAGAATTAAGAATTAAGAATTGAGAATTAAGAATTGAGAATTGAATTCACCATTCTGCCTTCACCATTCACCATTAACCATTAACCATTAACCATTCACCATTCACCATTCACCATTCTTCATTCTTCATTCTTCATTCTTCATTCTTCATTCTTCATTCTTCATTCTTCATTCTTCATTCTTCATTCTTCATTCTTCATTCTTCATTCTTCATTCTTCATTCTTCATTCTTCATTCACCATTCTTCATTCTTCATTCACCATTCTTCATTCTTCATTCTTCATTCTTCATTCACCATTCTTCATTCACCATTCTTCATTCACCATTCTTCATTCTTCATTCTTCATTCTTAGTGTTATCTTCAACCCAGGTTTTGTAGGAACGCCGATGCCCTTTCGGTCTACCCACAACCACCATCACATCCGGGGCTTGGTTGATTTTGGGTTGTCCTTGTTCTGGATACCACAACAAATCCCCGGCAACGAACACATTAGGGTCATCTTTGAATAGGGCTTCCAGGCCATACTTAATGGTGGTAATTAGTTCAAATTGAAGGGTATTGTCCGCCAAGGGTTTGCCGTCACTTTCGGGATAGAAGATGTCATCGGTGGTGGGCTGAAGCTGCTGAACCATAGGAAAAACTGTTACCAGAGCTGATAACCCTATTCTATCCTACTAATTAATAATTTATAAATTATAATTTATAATTTAATTCTACCTTTTGTCTTCTACCTTCTACATTATTAATTCTTAATTATGCATTCACTAGGGTTATTTTATTCTGGATATAGGTAAGGATTTTACAGGCTTTCAGTCATCGCATACCTGAATTATCGAATGTTGAAACGACCTATCCTCGTCAATGCATAAAATATGGCAATTTAGAATGAAACAGCCCTGATGCATTCTTAATTCTTAATTCTTAATTCTTAATTCTTAATTCTTAATTCTTAATTCTTAATTTTTAAAGAAGAGCGATATATCCCTGCTTCAGCTTGATCTATTCTTTGAAAAGCAGCTTGGGAAAGAGCATCGCCGAAAATATCATTCAACGGAAAAATACCTCTAACCACTGACTTACCTAAAGAATAGGCTAATTTGCATAATTCACACAGAAGCACTGTCAAGATTTCTGGCTCTCCATGAAGATAACCAATATAAAACTCTTCCTCTGAAAGTTCCGAGTAACTTTGAATAGCTATACCTCGTAATCTTTCATTTTGTATTAATCCGAAAACTTTTCCCCCAAGCAGACAGTCTTTTACTAACTCAGGAGTAATAGTTTGACATTTAGGAATTAATTGTGTGTAAAAACTTTTTTTTTTATATAATATTTTTTTTCTAATCATTAAAGACCAAATATCATCAAAATGTTTCAGATCTAATTGAATTAATTGGTTGGTATATGAAGTAACAGTATCAGCATCAGCTTTATAAACACTATAACTATCTAGTTTTTTATCTCCTCGGCGAGAGATAATTTTCAACATTAGTTCATTCTCAGACAAGACACAGTAACGTAATATAGGAACATTTATTTTAGATAAATACTTATTTGTATGGGAATCTAATAATTTAGATAAACCTCGCCGTCGATAGCGACGATCTACTCTCAAAGAACTTCGCCAAGCTTCCTGTTTTGACAAAATAACGACTTGCTGCATCGCCACAGGGATATCATCAAGAGTAACTACAAAAACTTTATTTTCAGGATTGTTAATCCGTTTCTCCAATACTAAGTGCATGTAATCTTTTTGATTTTCCCACGTATATTGGCAGAAAGCCAAGATAGGTTCTACATCTGAAATTTTAGCTAAGCGAATCTGGAATTCAGTCATCTATCCTTTGCTGTGGGTGTCTTTACAGGTTCGGTGCGTTACGCTGGAGCGATCGCTATCCCGGCTTTTTGCCACCGATAAAACCATGTTGCCACGATGCACCCACTTTCGATAGTGTTCTGGTAACCTCTCCCATTGCTGATTACTTAAGTTGACTCGATTCATTAATGCACCCTGCCATCGCTTATTGTTTAGGATACAACGAGTTTGACAACAGGCCATAGTCCCAGGTCGGTAAACTGACTATTTATAATCAATTGAGAATTTAAACCTAGGGAAATGCGATCGCGTAGCGTGACCTTTCGGGCAAAGCCCAACGCTTCGCGAACGGTCAATCCCATAGCGGCGACCTAGGAGAATTCCATTCCATTCCTCACCCCGCCTCACCCCATCCATATTCGACTTAAGACCATAACAATTGACTTAACTTTCCTATCTCTGACTAAACCCATAGGTTTTCATTTAACTGAATGGTTTTCCGCCCATCCCAACTGTAATTGAGCCATCAGGCTTATGTACTTCCACGAAACAACTATCATTATATCCTGATGAAAATATGTGCGCTCCTAACTGAATAAGCGAATCCCGAAAAGATGCTTTAAAAATTGCGTTTTTTGGAATAACAATAGTTCTGGAATGAGGGTTATAACTGATCAGTTTACTGAGATTTACTAGAAAACTGGCAATACCTCCAGTAGATTCCAAATAGGCAATGAAATCATATTGAATAATCCAAATAATACTTACAGGTTTTGAGGACTCATTAAGTTTGTCAATTTCCGCGAAAACTTGAACACTATTGCAGTACTGTCCAAAATCTACAATGTAAATGCCTGATTCCAACGCCTGAATGGTTGCCTGCTTTACAGGAACAACCATTACAATTTTATGACCTGGAGGAACCATGAACTTTTCCGGCTCTTTCGGAAAAAAATCCCTTCTGATCCGATTAAAGTATTGGCGCAAAATTCCAAAATAGGATTCTTGGTCATTGTAAAATAAAAGACCTTGGAAGTCATTGGTTTTCTCAATCATGTCGAAGGCTTCAGCAACACTCACCATGATGAAACGATCCCCAAGCCTCCTATCATTCTTATTGATAAAAAACAGGACTAACTGAAGCGATTGAATAGTTACGGAAGGAAGCTCTAGGTTCATGCCCTCAGTAATAGTGTACTTCTCACCAGGTTTCATCTCAACCTTGCTACTCACAACTGGTGAATACAAATTCAAAGAGCTTAATCTACGATAGATTTCATTTCTGTCCCTATCTCTGTTATACTCGGCAATGTCAAAGATAAGTTGATTTGTATCTTTTCTGCTAGACTTAGGCTTTAAAAATTGCATACTTGACTATCTCCATAAGTTCGATAACACCATTAAAAACGCGATCGCGCCACCACTCCCCATCGGGTGCAGCTCATCTTTGTAAAAGTTCTGTAGTGGAGTGACCATGTTAAAATAGTGTAATAAAGCCAGGGAGCGGTGAGAACCATGGGTAGAGGAAGACGGGACAAGATTGCACTGAGTACAGAGCAAAGGCAAAGACTCGAAGCAATTAGCCGGAATGGACACGCACCAGCCAAAAAAATCCTTCATGCACAAATCTTGTTGATGTCCGATGAAGGAGAGCTGGCAACGAGAACATGGACAGATAACGAAATCGCTCAAGCTCTGAATCTGCATCGCAACACAGTGGGTCGAATCCGCCAGCGATTTCTAGAGAAAGGGGAAGCGCCAGCATTGGAAAGAAAAGCGAGAAGAAAGCCCCCGGTAGACCCAATCGTGGATGGAGAGACCGAAGCTCAAATTATTGCTCTGTGCTGCTCACAACCACCAGCAGGAAGAGGGAACTGGAGCATTCGCTTGTTAACCAATGAACTGAAAAAACGCAGAATTGTCACGCAAATCGGCAGAGAAACCGTGAGAAAAACACTCAAAAAAACCAATTGCGCCCTTGGAAAACCGAGAGATTCTGCATCCCTGAGCGGGACTTGCCCAGATTCGTCGCCGAGATGGAAGTGGTTCTAGACGAGTACACCCGTCCAGCCAATCCAGAGATGCCGTTAATTTGTATGGATGAAGCGAGTAAAGAACTGCATGGGCATCTATATGAACCCATTCCGATGCAGCCGGGGCTTGATGTGAAGGAAGACTATCACTACACCCGCGAAGGAGTCCAAGCCCTGTTTATGTTCTTTGACCCCAATCGAGGTTGGCGACGGGTGAGTTGTCGAGACCATCGCACCTGTGAAGACTGGGCCGATGAAATTAAGCATCTATTGGATGTTGACTATCCAGATGCCCCCAAAATTCGCTTACTCTCAGATAATCTCAACACCCACACCATCACCTCTTTGTACAAAACTTTTCCCGCCCCCGAAGCTCACCGTTTAGCACGGCGGTTAGAGATGATTCACACCCCACGTAATGGCAGTTGGCTCAATGTGGCGGAAACAGAGTTGTGTGTTCTGTCCAAACAATGTCTTGACCGTCGCCTGGCTACAGCCGAAGAACTTCATGCATGAGATAGAGGCTTGGCAGCAGGAGCGGAACAATGCCTGTGCCAAAGTAGTGTGGCAATTTACCACAGAAGATGCACGAGTCAAACTCAAACACCAAAACCGCTGTTTTTGAGACTGATCAAGATTTTTCTGTATAATGCACTTTTTAAGAGTGGTCACTCCAGTAGGGTGCGTTAGGGACGGATGCGGCTGGCGAAACATTTCTTAACACGCTTGTAATAGGTAATGGGTAATAGGTAATAGGTAATAGGTAATAGGTAATAGGTGGCACAGGCAAATAGCCCTGGTTGACTGACTTGAGTACATGGGGTAGGTTGGGTTGAGGCAACGGAAGCAAAAGGCGTTACTTGACAAAACATGCTTATTGACAAGGTATTCCGTTATCAGCCCTGAAAATGTCATTAGTTGTATAACGCGATTAACGGCATACTCACCACGGCTGATGTTAACTTATATTTCGCCAGCAGCATCGGGACGGACTCGCCCTGATTTTCGCGGTAGCCAGTATTGGGACAGTCCGTCCAATTGTAACGGGCAAGATGCCCATTCCACCCACCTCGTCAAACAGCATGCATTGAGATGCACCCGGGAAGTGTGGGGCGGGGAGGCGGGATCAATCTTCTGGGAGTAGTGTACCATCCCATGGGCAATATTTCCACGATACATGGGCAGGTTTACCGCCAGGACATAGTCTTGGAACAAAGAGGGAATTCAGGGGAAAGTTTATCAAAGCAATATTTGACGGTTCTTCTGGAATACCAAGGTCAATTTTTAATTCTCCAGCTTCATAATTTGACGGTTCGTCTGGAATATCCATATCAATTTTTAATTCTCCAGTTTCATAAGGGGACACAATCTGATTCCCAAAGATATCAACGTTTTTATAGGTAAAAAACCACATTCCTTCGCCAAATGGCCCCACAAATTTCGATAATAATGGTTTTAATACCGTTACCAAATAACTAATATCAGCCGTTTTCGGGACTGGCACTAATTCTCTAGGTATGCCCTTAGAATTAGTATAGGTAACTTTTAGGACTTTCTGGGTTTCAATCTCAGAGGAAAATGTAGGAACACCAAAAGGACTAATCTTCCCTTTGACAACTGCAATTAGCACTACTGGTTGTGAAGGTAAGCCATAGACTTCCGGTAATAAATACCATGCTATGTTGAGAGAATCACCATTTCTTTTCATCCCCATTGTCTCTTTGGCCAATTCTTCGGTAGGTATTGATTCAATCGGGCGACGCTCCAGAGCATTTATGGGAGTAGTAAATAACCCAATAAGTGTGAATAATGCAAGTATAAATTTCATCGTATTAAGCTTGTTCATTACATATTTGCTCCATAGAAAAGGTTGACTATAAACAACAGCAGTAAAAATAAGGTAGGTTCGGTAAAACCGAATTTACTCCATTTATGATCTAAGGATAATTTCCATCCACTGGTCTAATATTATACCGTTCGCGCAGCTTCAGCTTTCCCGAATCAGCAATGCTCCTTGAATCGGGTAAATCCTGCTTGATTTATACTACAGCCACAAAAAACAGGATTCCGGAATCTTGGAGTGAATTGTGCTTGTTGACAATGCAGTTGACAATGCAGTTGACACATATAAGCGCGTTTATATCTGGGTTTTAAACACAAGTTTTTATGAAAAAGTCATGCATTCAAAAGTTTACTATATAGCAGTATAAGCAAAGCTTAGGACATATTTATTTTACCTGCTCCCTGCTCCCTACTCCCTACTCCATGCTCCCTGATACCTAATGTAAAATTACATTACCAAATTGATTTTATCTCTAGATAAACCCCCAAACTACTCATTTTTTTAACTTTGTAAAAAAATGTTTAAAATTTAAAAAATACCCCTTGACATTTACCGAGATATTAGTAATAATAAAAATGTCCGATATTTCGATAATATTTATGGACAAAAAGCCGCGCTTTCCACGTCAACTAAGAAGCGCGGCTTATGTCCTCAGTCACAAGCTATGTGTGAGGTAATTCCATGATGCCAGATAAACGATCTAATGATCATCTCAATCATCTGATTCACTGTCAGCGAGCCCTAAACCGCCTTGCCCAAATTGCCAGGAGCCAATCCACATGGGAACATGCTTATCCTCGTCCCATAACCGAGCGAGAAGAAATCTTGATCTACCTATACAGCTACTGCCGACTATCCATGACCCCCCAGGAGTTTTACCAAAAATGGCAAGTGAAGCAAGAAGACATCGGTAACATCTGCTGCCGCTCAAGTTACGCTGTCAACAGCTGGCTGGCCCAAGGTCCTCGCTATAAAACTCCCTCTTCCGATTCCTTGTATCATCTGGCCTTAATGGATTTCCTGTTAGAAAATTTTGAGGTCATTCCAAAGGAGTTACTGAATCAGCTTTGCTCTAAGGTTAAAGGTTATTAGAATTAAGAATGTAGAATTAAGAATGTAGAATTAACAATGGATAATTAACAATGGATAATGTAGAATGAATGTAGGAGGTAGAAGCCAGAAGCCAGAAGCCAGAAGCCAGAAGCCAGAAGCCAGAAGCCAAAAGCCAGAAGCCAAAAGCCAGCAGCCAGCAGCCAGCAGCCAGACTTCTCAATTCTTCCTTCTTAATTCTTAATTCTCAATTCTTAATTCTTAATTCTCAATTCTTCCTTCTTAATTCTTAATTCTTCCTTCTTAATTCTTAATTCTACATTCTTCATGGGGAACTTTCCCTCGGCAGATTCGTCTAAACCGCTAAAGCTACAATATTCTACACTCAGAGACTTTCCTGATCTGAGCCATCAATCTGGGATAAATGTATATATGAGTAGAGTTGGAATTAGCAGAGAACCCACGGAGTCCAGTTATGAAATGTTATAAAATTCTTTCCCTACTAGGGATGACAGCAATATCTACAATCACTGCTACTCAGGTTTTGGCTATGGAGACAGCTTCCTGGAACTTAACCACCGAACCTGACTCTAGTGAGAATAGTCTATTGGAGGATGTTTCATTCCTTAAATACACTATATTTGATACCGCTGCTGGCGCAAGAGAGCCCCAAGATCCAGATCCTAGACCGCCACGCTACGACATTCCACAATCGGGACTTCAGTAGAGTCCGCTTCAGCTAGAGATTGATCATATATAGCAGTTCTTAATTGGGTGAGTTACACAAGTTGTGGGTTAATGGGAGTCGGGAGTCGGGAGTCGGGAGTCGGGAAAAAATCTTTTGTATCTCATGACTGTGAGAACTGCTATATATTCCAGCTAATTTACTCTTGCTCCTCAATTCCCTCACAGAGTGTTCTGTCTTCTTTCTTGACGTTCAGATTATTTTTAAGATAATTACCAAGCTGATCACAACCACGCTTCAGTAAGTAATTCACATCGTTTGATTGACTGTAATCTAAATATTGACTGTAATCTAAATTCCAAATACTCACCCGATTCGCTGCGTTAATCGAGACTAGGGTTTCACCGTCTGGACTGAAATTCACAGACTCCACAGGTTCAGAACCCTCGCTTAACGTTCCGATTAAAAGTCCATTGGGGTTCCATAGTTTAACTGTTCCATCCGCACTAGCAGAAGCAATAATGTCTCGATTGGGGTGGAAACTAACATCATAAACAGTTTTTGTATGCCCTACTCCTTTTTTAGATGCGAATTGCTGCCAGGAGATGTCTTTACGACTCCAGATTACTATAGAACCACGGGCCGCACCTGCCACAATCCGCTTACCATCGGGGCTGAAACTAAGGGAGGACAACTTCCTATCCCCAGTCAGGGTAGTAATTAGAGTTCCGTTCTGGTTCCAGAGTTTCACCGTATTGTCATTACTAGCAGAGGCAATTAACTGACCATTGGGACTGAAAGTGACCCGATTAATGGCATCTGTATGTCCCGCTAAAGTACGTAGCAATTTCCCTTCCCTGCTCCAGAGTTTTACTGTGCTATCCTCACTAGCAGAGGCAATAATTTGGCTATCAGGACTGAAACTAACGCTATAAACTGGAGCGCTATGCCCCTCTAGAGTATGTAGCAGTTTCCCCTGGCCATTCCAGAGTTTGACCGTCCTGTCATTACTGGCGGTGGCAATTAACTGACCATCGGGGCTGAAATCAACCCCATTCACAAAATCCTGATGTCCCTGGAGGGTGAGTTCCCGAATCTGCTTCTCCGGGTTCCAGAGTTTGACCGTGTTATCATCTCGACTACCAGAGGCAATTATCTCACCATCCGGGCTAAAACTAGCACCATAACCATAGACTGTATAGGTGGTAGGTTGGAAAACCTTAGGCCAGGTTTGGTCAAGACTCCAAAGTTTGACAGTGAAATCAACACTAGCTGAGGCTAGCATCTTACTGTCAGGAGTGAAACTAACCTGATTGACAATATCTTTATGACCAGGAAGGGTTGAAATTAGTGTACCCTTACCAGTCCAGAGTTGGATTTTTCCGTCACTACTCCCTGAAGCAATCCACTTACCATCCGGACTAAAGCTGACGCTGTTGATAGGATGATCATATCCTGGCAAGGTTTTCGCTAAGGTTCCATCACGGTTCCAAAGTTTAACGGTCCGATCATCACTAGCTGAAGCAATGGTCTGACTATCCGGGCTAAAAATTACACTCCAAACAGCCTTGTCATGCCCTTCTAGAGTTTTGATGAATGTACCATCACTACTCCAGAGTTTGACCGTTTTGTCCTTACTGGCGGAAGCAATTAACTCTCCGTCATTGCTAAAACTAACACTCAACACAGCATCCTTATGTCCTGTCAAGGTTTTGATCAAAGTCCCATCACGGTTCCAGAGTTTAATAGTTTTATCACTACTGGCTGACGCAATGGTCTGACCATCCGGGCTAAAACTTACCCACTTCACCCCCTTACCATGTCCTGTTAAGGTGTTAATTAAGGTGCCATCGCGATGCCAGAGTTTAATGGTTTTGTCTTTACTGGCAGAGGCAATGATTTGATTATCAGGGCTAAAACTAACGCACCACACTGTCTCCTGATGTCCTTTTAAGTCTTTAATCAATTTGCCATCACGACTCCACAGTTTGATGGTTTGATCAGAGCTAGCTGAGGCAATTAGCTGATTATCAGGACTGACACTGACACTCAAGACATTACCTTGATGTCCCTCTAAACGATGGTGTTCTTGGATTAAGTTGACTGCTTGCCAGAGGTTAGATACAGTCTCTTTTTCAAGGTCTGATTTTGCTATTTTAGAGTTTAATCGTTTCCCTGCCTTGATGATGCTTAAAAGGGCATCAAGCTGATTTTCATCTACAAGAAAAGAAAGCTTATATTTAGCGTTGAGTTTAGTAAGGATCGCCTCTCTTTCGTGGAATTTTGCCGATTGCCACAGCCCGATTGCAATCACCGCTAGTATAGTCATGGCTACGCTAAATCCCCCTAACCCCATCACCAACCGTTTCCGAAGCCGTTGTCGTGTCTCTCGCTCTTTTTCAAGTTCTGCTCTCATGTCAGCCCCTTGTCGTTGTCGAATGAAATCTACCAGATAATCATGGACTAATTGATAGCGATCGCTATAAATCTCTGGCAACAGCAGCACTAAGCCAGATTTCACAAAAATTTCCAACACTACATCTAATCGTTCTAGCTCTGTGTCTACATCAGCGGCCAAGGCTTTTAATTCTTTTTCTAAATCATGACGAGTTTTGAGAGGGCGGGTGTTGTTTTCATCCGTTAGCAAGTACAACACTAATTCAGCCGCCCGTTTGTTATCAGCACCACAGGCTTCCACTACTTCTTCTAAGTATTGGTTGACTAATTCAGCTTTTGGGTTATGCCCTAGGTGTTGATACTGTTGTAGGGTGGTAATTTTGTTTCGTTCCAGTTGCGCCCCTACCACTTGCAACTCAATTGGTATAATCTCTCCTAATTCTTTCCCTAAATCCTCCACTAATTTATCAATCAGTGCTTGCTCTAAGGGAAACTGAGCTTGCTCCGTTAACCGTTGAAGATATAATTTGGCATCTGCTGGGGTAAGATTCCCCAAGTGAAACAGAATCCTCTTATCTAAAATATTATTATTAATAACCTCTAAATCGATTTTGAACTTATTAAATTCCAACAGGCAATGTAAATAATCCTCGCGCACAGACAAGATTACCTTCACAAAAGGAATATTCAGACAGTCTCGCAAAAAATAATAAAAACCTCGCCTCTGCTTGGGGTCTGAGCAAACTGCTAAAAACTCTTCAAACTGGTCAAAAATTAAAACAGTAAGCAAATTTTGCCTAGCATTTTTGCGCAACTGCTCAAGAATGAGGGCGGTTGAATCAAGCTTAGCAGGCACAGATGGTAAATGTACTCTCTTCTCCAGCGTGTTTGTTAAGGATTTGCCTAATTCTTGAATCCAATTACTATAAACTCGCTGCAAAACCGGTAATACCCGACGGGTATTAATGGTTTTGCGTTCTAATGCTGGTATTAATCCCGCCTCAATCATCGAACTTTTCCCCGCCCCGGACTGTCCATGAATCACAGTTAGTCTAGAGCCCACCTGTTCCATGCGCTCAATCAGGCGATTAACATGGCGTTCCCTGCCAGAAGCGGCAATTTCTGGCGCTATCCTTTCTGAACACTCAACTGTTGCTAAAACTGGGTTAGTTACCTGCTGCTTGGGCTGCAATCGACCAGCACCAATGAATGCCCGAAACCCAAACCGGCTCTCAATCCCCTGTTGGTCTTGTTTAATCTCAAAGGCAGTGAGATAGTCCCCTTGTTGGCAATAGGCCTGGTGTAATTCCCTCAGGATACCAATATAAAGTTCTGGATCATAGTGGGGTTTGGTTTCTGCTCTAGCGGTTTCCAAGTTATAAAGTGCTGCTTGTAATTGAGGAACATGTTTTTGCGATCGCATAGTCCCAAGCAGTGCTCGCCCCAAGGAAAATAAATACCAACCCTTGACAAAAGACTTTTCCCAGTCTAATAAAGCTTGTTGTTCTGGTGAGGGATTGACTATCTTAGCTGATGCCGTTGATTGCAGAAAAAGCGCTTTTTTGGAAGACTTTTGTGCTTTCTTAAAGGCTGATTTTGCTAGGGCTACTTCAGCCAAAAAGCCATAACCTCGTGCCATTCTGAACGGATCAGAATAGGTTTGATGGAGCGCCAAGGCTTTGTTGGCCACTTTCTCTAACTGCTCCCAATCTGACTGTCGCTGAAGTGCCTCTCCCCAAAAATTAATAAATTTGGCAGCTAAGTCTGGGCGATTAGCCTGCTCAAGAACCTCAACCGATTCCTGAAAATAAACTTTTGCTTGTTCACAAGCTTGCTCCTTCTCAGCTTGATGCCACTGTGCATAACCAGCCCACCACAAGCCTAAACAGAATAGTACATGTCCACGGCGTTCCAGGTTATCGGTTTGTTTCCACAGAGCTAAACTGCGCTCATAATGCTGTCGAGACTCTTCTTGACAATTATCAGCCACTCGACCAAGCACAAATTCCAAACTGGCTTCTAACTCTGGGGCTAAGGCCACTCCCCGCTTTTCCAGCTCCTGTCGTGCTGAGTGTAATTCCACATAGGATCCAGAGTCTTTGTTTAAATTCAGAGTACAACTGTGCACAAACTCAGTTTCACGGGAGGCTACCACCTTGGCAAACACCTGATCAGTGGTTTGCTCAATAAACTGAATTAATTGACCGCTGCTAATCACAAAATCAACACAGCTTGACCAACTGTGGAAATCTGGCACTGAGCGAATTAGCATTTGCAGCAACTTATCCGTCACCCACAACACCAGTGGAAACCGAAAGTTCCGAAACTCTTCCCGGATCTGGTTGGTTGCTGTCAGCACTTCCTCAATGCAACTTACTGAGTCTATCCCAGATACCATCAACGCCTCTGGCTGTTCCGGACCTAGCTCTTCCACAATAGTGGTATAGAGAGTTTTAACCGATTGCTTTAAGACCAGCTCCCTGATCGGAATAGAACATTGCTCCTGCAACTGCTCAATAATTTGTCTCCTCAATACCCCATAGTTACCAACCGCCAAAATCAAAGAAAATTCTCCCTGAGAAAAAGTAATCAGTCGGATTAGTTCTCTCAAGGAATCTTGGTTGTGATTTGCGGTTGTCTCTAGCATTATAATAGCGGTTTTTAATTGGGTGAGGTAAATTTTAGGGAGTAGGGAGCAGGGAGTAGGGAGCAGGGAGTAGGGAGCAGGGAGCAGGGAGCAGGGAGCAGGGAGCAGGGATTAGGGAGTAAACTGGGCGCGGGTAAGGGAGGGATTGGTAAAAAACTATGTGTACCTCATGAGCATGATAATTTTTATGAATTGATTCACGCCCTTTAACCGGACAGGGAGTGGCTGATAGCACCTCAAGTAGCGTGCGCGTAGCGCATTCGCTGATCGCTGATATAGCAATCCGTGTAGGAATTGTGAGAATTTTTGTTCCTTGTTCCCTACTCCCTGTTCCCTACTCTCTGTTCCCAGATCCGCTGTTCCCTGTTCCCAGATCCGCTGTTCCCTGTTCCCTACTTCTGCAAGAAGTCTAGTTTCCATTCAACTCCTTGGCATCAGCTAACACCGGATTGATATCATACCAGCATCCCTGACCATTACAATACTCAAACACAAACAAACTCTTCAACAGGATTTGGTATTCCTCCTCACCCCTGACAGTTTTGTGTTCAGCCACATGTCTGAGCAATTTCCACTCATCCGGTGTAATTGCCCTGCTCAATTCATTGCGACGCTGACTAATCACCCTTTCTACCAAGTTACGAGATAAAGGCAGCTCATCTTTGCTGAGGCAGTTACGGAGCAGCACCAGCAAGTTCCTGACATGACCCCCACTGACTAGACATAGCCGATCCAATGTCTGTGGGCTATCAAACACTTTTGTAATTAAACTGAGCCGTTGCTCTAGCTCCACATCTGGGAATGCTCTGGCTAAGATCATCTGTCGCAGCAAAGCAATTCCGGCATCACTGGGACTACCATCTGGTTCTTTTACCTGTACCATCGGTAACAGTAGGTACTCAGAACCAAAGCGATTCCTGAGGTTTTCTTGGTCATTGGAAAATGCCAAAATCAAGGGAATGGTGTAGACCACATGGCATTTGAGTTGATTAAGATACTCCCCCTGGTCTACAAACAAATATTCTGGCTGATTCCGTTGCCCTGACTTAGGTTTATTATGGATCCGGTCAAGATTATCCACAATCACCACTAGTCCAGCTTTACCCTGCTGTTGCAGCTGCTGTTGAGCTGGTTCAATCAGTTCTGTATTAATTGCTTCTAAAATATTGTTGACCCGTGGCTCTAGATGTTGTCGCAATAGGGAGCGAATGTCCTTAGAATTCTTAGCTTTCGTAGTAATTTCTCCAATCCCAAAGGCTAGGGAATACTCGCCCTCTTCTGAGCTGATGCCAATCTCATCAGGTATGTTAACCCCTACACCACCGGCCTGAAACTCAGGAACTTTGAATTTCAACCCGGTCACCTCGGAGTTTAACAACTTAGCCGCCCCTTGCACTAACCCTTGGAAGCGGGTGGGTTGGAGTCTAATTTTAGCTTCCTCCAGACTTTGAATCACCTGACGAGCAATGGTCAGCAAAATATCACTGATCTCTACATCGGCCAGGTCCAAGTCATTAGAGGACTCAAAATAAACGACATGAAATCCCTGTTCTTCTAATTTCCTTTTCAATCGCGATAACTCGGTAGACTTGCCACAGCCCATGTGTCCCGTAAACAACTGACAGGTGGGTTCGTCTTCTGAGAAGGTAATGGTGCGTCTGAGTTCTCGAATAATATTGCTGCCCCGCACCTTGGAAAAATCAATGTAATATTGTTGGTCTTCAGCCTTGCCCAGATTCAGGGTTTTACTAGGATTACAGACCCGAAAAAATCTGCCGAAATTGACTGTCATTAAAATTCCCCCCGGTAGACGAATTGACTGTTCTCAGATTGCACCCCGATATCTGCCAGATCGACATAGCTGACAACTTGAGGCTCTATAGGATATACAGCCTCTATATAATTTATCGACTTAATAGCTACACATTATGAAATTGACATTTTCCCTTCACTGCAACAAAACGTAACATTATTCCTAATCCTGATGGTATATGATGCAGTAGCTGCGCAGAAAGTTGCCTGAAATCTCACTAATGGTATACTCCCTTCAAAATTACTACTCCTAGTCTGCCTCCTCAGTCAGACTTTAGCAGTACCCGATGGGGTACCTTGGTTTTAGGGAACAGGGAATAGGGACTTCGGAGCAGGGAACAGCGGAGCAGGGAACAGCGGATCTGGGAACACAGAAAAAATCTTGTGTACCTCATGATAGATAGAAAACGCGATCTTTCCGATACTGAACCAAAAGTATTGCGCCCGACTCCCCCTGCGTCGATTGCGGGTAAAGGTAGAACTTTGGGGGATTTGGTCACTTCCGTCGTTGAGGAACAAGATTGGAAACTGCTATAGCATTTCTAAATAGCTCATGAAAACCAATCCTGTGTCTTGATGCAAAGCGCGAGTGGGGGGAACCCCCAAGACCGCTTAGGTGCGCTTGACCCGTAATTAAATTCGCCACGGGTCGCACCTCTGCATCGCTTTATCAAAACACCAAAAACTCCTCGGATATCTTAACAATCTTCCCTGTTCCCAGATCAGCTGTTCCCTGTTCCCTTCTTTTATCAATTTTATGTTTACATCTCAAATAAAAATGCTATATCACTTGGGAAACCAATCCTTATCCAGTAATTGCTCAAAGGAATAAGGACATTGTTCAGGTAGAGACTTAAGCTGAGTTTTATTCTGGACAATCAATAAAGCGTTTTGGTATATTTTGGGTAATTCATCAGCTAAGTAATTTCGTAAATTAGTGGTAAGTTTATCCTCTAGTTGAACTCGAAAGGTAATAATTTCCCCCGCCCAGTGATTAGCATTTCTCCCCCTCTCTGCTTCCCAAAATTGGTACAACAGTAGATGAATAATTATCTGTAATAGTAAACTTTTAACAGCATTTCGTTCGCTGCGTCCCAAGGCTTCTAATTCCTCGATTAAGTTGTCATAATCTAATTCTTCTAATTGACGATTTTTCAGTAGCTTAACTGTTTCAGTTAACCACTGATCGTACTCAGTTTCATAAAGTTGTTTTAAGTCACGTATCTGAGATTTCATCAGCAAAGGGAATAGGGAGTAGGGAGTAGGGAGTAGGGAGTAGGGAGTAGGGAGTAGGGAGTAGGGAGTAGCTGATAAGGGTAGGTTTTTAACAAAGACCTCAGGTGTGGGGTGTGGGGTGTGGGGTGTGGGGTGTGGAGTATAAGAAAATTTACCATTATTGTCGTTAAAAATCATCAAGACAGGAAAATGAGGATGTTCAACTAACAAAAATTCTGAAGACAGCCTCTTCCCACTGTTCCCTGTTCCCAGATCCGCTGTTCCCTGTTCCCTCTTCCAAACTGTTTATTTAGCATAACAAGTACCGTAGAGCCCTAAATATCCAAACCAATCACTTTCAACTCAGGGGAATGCTCAATGATAAACTGATAATATAGCTCTTGCTTATCCTGGGGTGATAAATCAATTTTCCATTCTAGCAATCCCATCTCACCAGTCTGTATTTTGGGATTAGTCTGAGTCAGCCGCACTTTGATTCTCTCATCACGGCTCACTGGCAACTGTTCTTTTACTACCAAAGTCTTTTGCACACTTTGCAAATTAGTAATTACCAGTCGATAGGCATAAGTCGTGCGGCGCTGATTGCCAATTAATTTCTTATCAACTTGACGCTCCACTAAATCCCGCTCAATTTTCACTCCCTCATCTATGCCTAAGTTCAGCCTGAATTCTTGTCCTGGTGAAATATTCTCCAACTTAGTTGTACCAACAAAGGTTTGATCACGAAAGATATTCGCTTTGCCTGGTAACAAGGTTGCACCAGTAGTCGGATTGGTAACAACAGTTTGTAGGTAGGCGAAACTAACTAGCCGAGGAATGGCAAGATACTCAGGATTGCTAGGATATTCATCACTAAAAATAGTCACTTTGTGAGGGGAACCATCACTGGGAATATTGCTGTTACCATCTAACTCAAAGGTAACCACACCTCCTTCTGTCGATACTACTGCTACCACTGTTTGGGCAGCAACTTTTGCTGTTGCTAACATGGCTTGGGGAGCACTACGAGTTTTCAATGCTTCCGACTCATCCTCATAGTCTTGATCTGGAGATAATTCTGACATTGAGTTAGACATTGCCCTACTCTTTAGCCTTCGCAAAGCTCGGATAGGTTGTTGGTCTAGTGCCTGAATGTACCATGGTTCCAGCTTAGGGGGTAGGGTTCCCAGTCCAGGCTTAGCAGTGGAAAGAGTAAGGCTAACGTTGGACCAATCTTCCCCAGTGCTTTGTTTGACTTGTGCAAGGTAGCTCAGATTTATGCGATCGCTACTGCTGTTGGTGCGCAAGTCGTAAAGTGGTATCCAACTGGCACGATTCACTACATAGGATACTTCTAGGTCAAAATCCACCGCCCCCTCTGCTGCTAAGGTGACAATAATGCTCAAACTCTCCTGGGGACGGGGAGTTTTCAACTGTTGTAGCTTAGCTTTAAGAGCATTTAATTGCTTTTCTAACTCTTGCTGTTGTTCTTGTTGTTGAGCGATCGCGCTCGCATCTGCATGGTAACGCTGCTCCAGAAAGTTCAGAAATTCACCTGTTTCCTGCACGCCAATCTGTTGTTGGGCAAGACTGCGGGAAAAGTGTTGGACAGCTTTATCACTCAAAGCCTTGACAAAATTCTGTGCTAGCTCCTTTGACGCCAGCTGGTCTTGGAGGTGGCGTTTTTGTTTTTGTGACATATTCCCGACGCTGCCCTAACGGGACAGCGCGGGCTTCTTACCAACTCCGGCTACTGCTTTGGATACTCGATAAGCTTTATTAACGACACGGTCAGAAGTTACCGCAAGAATAGGGCAGCCTTTATGGTTAGTCGGTTATGCGTAAAGGGTTAAAACTTTATGATTAAGGCCAGAGACGAAACCTTAGGAGAGGGTCGCCTTTATGGTTAGTCGGTTATGGGTAAAGGGTTAAAACTGTTTGATTAAGGCGACCCTCTCCTTACGGTAACTTCAAACCCTATTCTAAGGTTTCGTCTCCGGGATGCCCCTCCGCGCCGGAACAATACAAAAAAGTTCTATTTCCTTTGTACTGCTGGAATTTTACCCATCCACAGATAACTCAAACTATCAAGTTTTTTTCTGAATGGAACCTTATATTCCAGGTTTTCAAGGTTCAGTTGGTAGGTGGCGATTAGCTCTTAATTTGTTTTCCCTACCATTCTTAATATATCACATTGGCATTTCGACGTTCCGACCCTTGCCCCGCGCTTCCCATAGGACACTTACCCAATGAAGGTAAAGTGCGGGGCTTCTCGCGGTTCAGCTATTGGAGTTTTAACCATGATCATATGTACTATAGTAGTGATCCTAAGGGGGTGACAAGCAGAATTCTTAGCCTTACTGGGTGTGGGGGAACGGGGGGGGTTGCTTAATAATGGAATGATTGTAAGAGTTTTGTAGAATGGGCATCAGGCGTGGAACTGGCATCTTGCCAGTTTCAATATATAGCAGTCGCCAGGGCAGGCGCGGACATGACAAAAGTCTCAAACCTAAGTAAGCGCAAGAGTTTGACTTCTGACTTCTGACTTCTGACTTCTGACTTCTGCTATATTTTCGCGCGGGCAGGATGCCCACTCTACTTATATTCAAAAGAAGATTCAGCAACGCCCGAACGGGTGTAGGGAGAAATAATCGATCACAGCAATCCCCGATGATGAATAAAAACCAAAATAACTGCCCACGAACCCAAAGCAACTTTTACTGCAACCAGGATATTGAGTATGGGGATGATGGCAGCGCTGACAAGTGTCTGCAACTCCCCGTGGGGTAATTCTACTCCCGTCAACGTTATAACTGCCAGTACAATAAAAATCAGAACTGAAACCTTTTCCCACCTAGCAGCTTGCCAGCGCTTGTAGACTGCCTGCATCCACTGGAATGATGAGGTAATGGCAACCAGACCGATTGCGGTTCCCCCCGCCACCCCAGCCGCAAAGCCACCTCCTGGACTCAGATGCCCCCGAATCGCCAGCTCGATACCTACCAACGCAGCAATCGTCGCTCCCAGACGCGCTAGAACAATGGATGGTTTATCGGTAAATTGATAGATCGTGCAGAAGGGCTTTTCATCGGCCAGTAGAAATTTAGCTCCCATGATCGCGATGGTAAATACCACCACTTCAAAGATGGTGTCATAAAGCCGATTCCGGAAAATGATACCCGAAACGGCATTGGGCACCCCAGTATCTTGGACAACGGATTCGACGATAGAGAGATCTGATAAGTCTGCCGCCGGATTCGGCAAAACCATAAATTTGACGTACAGCGCTATCCCTGCTGCAATGTAAATCCATTTCATTTAATGATCTTTCCCTGCCTCTGGTATATTTACATAAGTTAGGCTTGTCGCCGATAATGAAAGTTCACTTTGCATGATTTCATAGAGGCGTTGAACCCTGGTCTGGGTGTGATAAGGTAGGGTTTCATACTCTTGCGCTACCTGGTCTTGATCATCCTGTGGTGATGCCTTCTGGGTAGATCCTGGAGCTAATCCCCTCTGGTCTTGCTCAAAGAGCCATCTCTCATCTTCGGTACAGGTCCCATGGACTTCTTTTGCCAACAGCGCCCGGTGCAAGCTCTGCCTATCTGTGTAGGTTACCAGCTCAAGGCGCATATAGTGTTTGCTCAGGATTGTGCGTAAGTCATCCATCAGTTCCCCAAAATCCGGTTTGGTCTTGCTGTCTGCTAAAGACTCTCCATCTGCCTCCACTGGCCTGTCTGGGATTACTCCAAGACGCATGGTTAAGGATGAACGCACCGCAACCGCATAGAGGGTAATGGCTAGCATTGTACCCACCAATGCTTCGGTCAAAGCCACATCGGCTGCCCCAAACATTGCATAGACCAAAGCCGCCACCGCTCCCAGTATGCCTCGGATCACCAGAGCATGGTATGGATTGACCTGAAATACCAGCATGCACGCGGACAAAGGCAGCAGAGCGGTTATGACATAGATATAGTTATCAGTCATTATCACCCCCACTACTGGAACAGTAAGCCAACACATATCCCAGCACTGTATTCCAGATCGCCAAGGAGATAATGGCGAGAATCAGCAGCGGCCATTCACTGGGTATCTTCAGCAGCAGCCCGACGATGATACTCATCGAGCCGAGGGTATCTGCCACTGAAAGACTATGCAGCTTGAATAATACTGATCGGTGACCGATCAGGGGAATGGTTCCCCAAAACCAGAAGACGATTCCGACACCTATGCAAGTGTAACTCAGTGCATTAATCATACATCACTCATTCGTTTAATTACGTGTGCCAGTAACATTAATCCAGCATTCCCCACACTCAGGATGATGACTCCGACAACACCAATCATCCAATCATCGCGCAAGACAGATACCATCAGGATCATGATGGATGTCTTGGTGGCAATACTCGCAAATGCCAACATTTTTTGCCAAATATCATCATCTTGCCAAGCCTCATAAATGGGGATGAGCAGAGCCAGAATCATGGCAATCAGGATCAGCGTCATCGTTGTTTCCTCCGTCTAACCCGGTGTACTTCGTACCTGCCATCTTGGTGGTATTTCAACACAATGGTTTTTGGTGTAAAGGTGATCAGGAATATATCTAGGAATATCAGCCCAGGGGTCCGTTGGGGTTTGACTCCTTCCATGATCACATCTTCGTGCTTATGGGGACGAAGCATGATTTCAAATGCCTCAATATATGCCTGGGGAATCGCTACTATCACTTCACCAAGCACCCGCAGCCAATCCTTTAAGGCTTCTGGGGTTTTGGGGCGTCCTGGTAATAAAAATGCGATCGCAATCCCAATGATGATATTTGGCAGACTTAGATTAGCAGTCAGCAAAAACCAGATAACCAGTCGTAAAATTAGATTTAGATGCCCAATCATGGTTGAAACACCATCCAGAATAGTAATACTAACATCAGACTCATCACCCCAATTAGATGATCAAATTCCTCAAGCACACGGGGCAGCTTGATTACAGATCGTTTGAAAATCAAAAAATATGCCAACCATCCCAGGGCAATAGTTACCAGGGGTTTAGTAATATTGGCAAAGTTGTATGCCTGGTAGTACACACCATTGGCAGCAATCAGTCCACCGAGCAACAGTATCATCGCTAACCAAAAATCGAGCTTTACCTTCCCTTGGCTGGTATCCCCATGGGGCAGAAAGATGAATTTTGCAAAGGATATGGCTGTTCCTAGGGCAGCAATATTCATACCGATAACTTGCCAGGGCACTAGATTCTTCATGGTCAACACCTTTGCCCCAAAGCCTGACAACAAGGGAAAGCCGGAAATTGAGAAGCTAGCGATAGCCAGAGCAATCCAGATTTGGGTATTAATCGGTTGATGTTGCAATTCCTTGAGGTTACGGCTGGGCAAAACACCGGCGATTAAAAAAAGCGCCCCTTTCACCAGGCCGTGAGTCAGGGCATAAAAGCCACCGACTTCAGGTGCGGCAAGGATAAAGCCTAACTGGGAAATGGTATGAAACGCCAGCATACGCTTGGTATCCTTTTCAAAGACGGCATAGCCTACTCCCAGAAGTGCTGTCCCCACTCCAAATATCATGACGATGGGAGCAAGTTCCTCGACAATTAGAGCACAACGCAACAGTGGAAAGACTCCCGTTTTGACCACAGCTCCCGATAGCAATGCCGACACTGGGCTCTCAGATTCGGAGTGGGTCAAGGGTAACCACAATCCTGATACAAATATTCCCCCCTTGACTAACAGTGCCACAAAGATCAGGGCAAGGGCTTCTGGAGGTGCTCCGCGCAACCCTTCAAAAGCAAAGGAATGATGTGCCTGATAGACTAGAACCGCGCCAACTAGATAAAACAGCATGGCTGTATTGCTGACAAAAAGATAGCGCAAGGCTACCCAAATTGATCGGTCGGTTCGGGGATAGGCAATCAACAGAAACGCAGCAATACTGATGACCTCTAATGCTACGTATAAACTGATGAAATCTGCACAGATAAATACGGCATTGACACTGCCATGTAAGATAATGGTCTGGGTATAAAAAAAAGCTGTTTTACCACTTTGCCAACAGTAAAGGATTACTGCTGCGGTTACTAGCCCATTGGTCAAGATAAAAAAGGCGCTTAATTGATCAACTAGTAATGTGACACCGAAACTATCCAGCAGCTGTAGGGTTAATGGCGATTTTGTGAGAAATAGCTGTGTCCCATATTCAACCGAAAGAATGGCAACCCCTAGGGCTAGGTATCGGTCAAGTTTGGGGAGGAGATAAATGCTGAATCCCACAAATAGCGGTAGGGCAATCCAGGCAATGGTAATGGTACTCATGGCGTATTATTCTTCTCGATCTGGTTGCTTTCCAGGGTGGGATTGTCCCGTGCCAGTTTCATAACACCTACTAGCATTAAGGCTTGAATCGAAAAGCCGATCACAATCGCTGTTAAGATCACTGCCTGGGGAACTGGATCTGCGTAAGCCCTATTTTCGACCTTTGAAAGAATAGGTGTGAATAAACCATCTCGGGATGCAACCAACACGTAATAGGCAATCACCCCCGTGCTCATGATATCCATAGAGATGATTTTCATAACCAGGTTCTTTTTAAGGATGATGCCGAAAAATCCGCACAATATTGTGGCAAATATGAATGCTTCTAACACGGGAATTGCCTATTGGGTAAGGGTTGGTGGTAATTATCTTTATACAATGATACTGTCGAACAGTGCTATAAAATATATAGCACGTTTTAATAGTGCTAGGAACGATTGACACTATTGATAAGTTCCAAGGTACACCATAGACTCATCCCACACCAAGGTTTTGCTTTGAGCTTGGGATTGGGAAAAACACGGGCAATAGCAAATGACAGAATCGACTGATGGCAAATCAATGGTTAACCTCAGCCCTGAGGATGCCAGCGATACAGTTGGGGGCTTGCCAACTACTGAAGGTGTGCCGCCGAAGGATGTCTACACTTGGGATCGGGATGCATTAGCCGTGAATCTTTTGGATTTATCAGTACCATTTCAATTGGTTGGGCGGCAAGCACAATTCCAGCGCATCACTCATGTTTTAGCCCGTGATGGCAATCTGCTGATTGTGGGAGTGCCCGGAAGCGGACGGCGCACTTTGGTAAGGCGGGCGGCACGGGAAGTTGGAGTTAAAATCCTGGAGGTTGACTGCATTCGGGTTACCGATGGTCAGCGCTTTGTGCAACTGCTGTGGGAGAGCATAAACCAGACCTTTCCAATGGCGACGATTCAAGCTGTAATGACAGATTGGATTGAAGGTAAGGCAGCGGAATTATTTGTCCTGAAAGATGAAGGCAGTGGCACAGAGGAACTTAAACCAGTTCGGATCCAGAGCAAAGAGCTGCAACGGAAAGCATTTGAAGTATTACTCGATCTCCTGCAAAAGTTAGCTGAATCTGAGGGGGAACGGGTAGTGTTGATTTTGGAAAGCTTCCCCCACATTCGCTCTTGGGATCGTCATGGGGTGTGGGAAAAATGTTTGCGGAAACAGATCGAGGGTCAGACTCAGGTAAGTTATGTGTTGGTGGCAACAATCGCAGAAACCAGCATTTATCCCCATGAACCGAGGAATAATTTGGAAATTGTGCAGCTGGCTCCTTTAGCTGATGATGTCGTTGCGGCTTGGGTAACTGAAGTTTTGCATACCCAACGGCTGACCTTCGATCCGCGATCGCAAGCACTGGAAATCTTTGTCAATGCGGTGCAAGGGCACTTCGGTGATGCTTCGGCACTGGTGCGACGCCTCAAGTCCGTACGAGTGTCTGATGGGCTAATTCGTGATGGCCATGTTCAGCAGGCCATCCAAGAACTGCTAGCGGACTTATCCATGGTCTTCGAGTCATTACTGATGCTGCTTCCAGCTAATCAAGCCCATCTTTTAGAATCCCTGGCTCTAGACCCTACCGACAAGCCACAAAGTCGAGATTATATTCAGAAGCATTACCTATCAAGAGGGGGTTCTCTCCAAGGAGCGATCGCTGGGTTGCAGCACAAAGGTTTAATTTATGGCTCTGAGCAAGGCTACCGACTGGCTTTACCTTTGTTTGCTTTATGGCTTTGCCAGCGTTTAAGTTGATCTCAAATTCAGTAGACGCACCTCAAGTAGCGTGGCCTACGGCCAATAGCATTTTTATTCTGTGTTATATTTACTACTTTTTTGCTACACTCTGGGTATTATCTATGCTCTAGTAATATCATGTCAGGATAATTCCCCTTAATAAAAATCTCCCCATCTCCCGATCTCCCCACACTTTTATGATCAGTATTCAACCGGAGTTGATATAAATTATGGTCTCTGTTGAGCAAGTAATCAAAGAAGCTTTATCTTTGCCCAGTGCATGGAGAGCATTGTTGGCAGAGAAGCTGGTTGAAAGTCTTGAGTTTGATGTAGACGAGAAACTGCAAACACTTTGGGTAGGTGAAGCTAAGAAGCGTCGAGATGAAATCCGAAGTGGTATGCTTCAGCCTATTCCTGGAGAGGAAGGGTTAGCTAGAGTGAGGCGACTTCTGGAGCCATGAAATATGTCTTTCACCCAGCAGCCTGGTAGTGCTATAACAGAGTTCAAGGGTGCTGAAAGCTAAATAACAACAGTAGTCCTTTCGATCATCAACCCTAGCTAACCTAGAGTTGGGTATTTCCTGTGCCACGTGCCATATATACTTAATCAAGTTTCAAGGTAGGACTTTAGGCTATGTCTAATTCGCCAATTAATATTCCTGCTTCTTCTGTTCAAAGAGAACTTTCTATAAGAAGTGAAAGTATTCAAAGAGTTTACAACTTTTACATAAACAAGATTTTCTATGTAAATAGAAGATATCAGAGAAAGCTTGTTTGGACAATCGAGGAAAAAAGAGCGTTTATAGATTCGATTCTCAAAGGCTTTCCAGTACCTATCATTTTGCTGGCCGAGACTGAAAGAGAACAATCTGCTGTCTTTGAAATTATAGATGGCATGCAAAGGCTAAATGCGATTACTTCTTTCATCGAAGGCGAGTTCGATATTGATGACAAGTACTTTGACCTGGCAACAATGGTGGAGTCTAAATCTCGTCTCGACAAAGGTTTATTAAACCAGAAGGAACCTATTCTAGAGAGGAGTTTTTGTGAAATAATTGCTAGCTATATACTGCCTATCTCTGTTTACTCATTTGATGATGAAGAAAAAGTTGATGAAATATTTAGAAGAATTAACTCAAACGGAAGATATCTTTCTAGACAGGAGCTAAGAGCTGCTGGAGCAACTGCTTATTTTCCTGATTTAGTGAGAACTTTATCTAGTGAAATAAGAAGTGATACATCTGCTTCAGATATCTTGCTTCTCAATGACATGAAATATATAAGTATTACAAATAAAAACTTAGATTACGGAATAAAAGTTGACGATATTTTTTGGGTAAGAAACAATATTATTAACAAAGAAATGGTTAGAGAATCGAAAGATGAAGAGATAGTAGCTGATCTTATTGCATATATAGCCTTATTTAAAGATAAAGATAAAGATGTTTCAAAAAGCAGCTCTGAAGTTTTAGATCAATATTATGGATTAAAGCCAAGTTATAGAAAGGATGATATAGAAACTACAATTCAGAAAAAAAATCCTGAACGTATCAAAGAACAATTTCTTAAAGTCTACGATCAAATTCGCAAAATATTAGATGAATGTGGTCTAAAATTTAATGAACTTATATTAGATCCAAGTCCTCAAACCTCTCCTCGATACTTTCAAACTATTTTTCTAAGTTTGTATGAATTAATGTTTATTGATAAGATGGAAGTTGCCGACTATGCAAAACTAGCAAAAAAGCTAAAGAATATCGGAAAACATATCGATATAACTAGAGGTGGTACGTGGAGTGCGATTAACAAGACTCATAACATAAGAGCAGTGCAAGGCATCATTAGAGATGCTTTCAGGAAGAGAGAAAAGATTGATCCTGCTACTGATAATTGGCTTATCGAGTTTGAGACATTACTCACACAATCTAAAACTGAGCAGACTTTGTATGATTTTAAGCAAGGCTTTACAAAGTTAGATGGAAAAGGAGAATTTGATCACGATAATTTTAAAAAGATTATAAAAACCCTCACTGCAATGGCTAATTCCTTACCTAAGGCAACTGGTTATGTGTGTGTTGGTGTAGCCGATACTGATAGGGATGCCAGAAGAATTGAGGAACTATATGGTATTGAAAGTAGAAACTATAAAAACTTCAAAATTACTGGCATAGGTCATGAAGCTGAAAGGCTGAAAGACAATCTTGATAACTTTTTCAAATGGTTAGTACAAAAAGTTAAATCTCAACCTATTGAAGAGTCTTTACAAAATAATATTGGTAGAAATATTAAACTAGTGCGTTATTACGAGAAAGACGTAATCATATTCAGCCTAAGCGCAAGCAGAGACCCTGTTATATATGGCGACAAATACTATCAGCGAATTGGGTCAAACGTTGAAGAGGTTATGCCTACAGAATTCCCAGATTTATTTAGACGATTCCACAAAGCTTGAGAGTACTTGCAATCTCAATTAAACATTATAAATTACAGATACTATTTCTATCATAGGTTCAGTCTGTGATTGCGCTTCCCTTCTTCAGTAAGGAAAAAATTAATTGGGTGTTGCATAAATGCAGGATAATTTTAATAGTTTTCTGGAATAGGCATCTTGCTGTGGAACGGGCATCTTGCCCGTTTCATTTTCCGGGCGGGCAGGATGCCCACCCCACTCATATTCATATCTTGATTCAGCAAGGTTTAAACATTATTTGTCAGATACAATGAAAGCAAAACCTACACCTGAAGTGAGCATGACTCCAGTATCCGATCACCAAAATTGCGAAGCCGCCATTATTCGTACAGAACGGGGACTGACAATAGCAGGTACGCGCATTACAATTTATGATATCATCGGCCATCTTGAGGCCGGATGGACACCCAAATTAATAGGAAACTGGCTCTCTATAACTGATGAGCAACTTGATGCAGCCTTATCCTATATTGATAATCACCGTAGGGAAGTAGAAGCGGAGTATCAAACCGTTTTGAAGATAGCTCAAGAGATTCGAGACTATTGGGAAGAAAAAAATCGGGAGCGTTTTGAGCAGATTGCTAAAAAACCTCCCTTACCTGGACAAGAAGCGGTTCGCGCTAAATTAAAAGCCTGGAAAATCAAGCGTCAATTTTATCGATTAAATTCCCTCGATAGTCCCTTCAAAACTATCCCAAATTTCCTCCGGAGAACGGGGTTGCATCGCCTCAGCACGGGCAAATGCCTGTTTGATTATCTGTGAAGCTTTCTCTATTTATTCAGCAGTAGGTGGGGCTATTTCTTCCCCCTCCCAGTCTACTATCAATAAATCGTTGGGACTACAGTGAAAGAAAGCACAGAGTTGAGCGAGGGTAGTGAAAGCTTCCGCTAAGAGCGAACGCTTCGCTTCATCGCATTCGCTTCTCCATTTTCTAGTTCCCTTAATTGTTGCCGATCGATTCCCGTAGATTCAGAAATTTCTTCGTAACTGATATTTCCGTAATTAGCTCTTAATTGTGCTAGTTTAGTTGTGACTTTCATGGTGCAAACTTACCTAGTAGTTTCTCTTTTATGAAATTAGGCAAAAATTATAATAAAATTCCCGCGCCCCCGCCCCACACTTCCCTTCTTTTTTACAAAAATAGCACTACGCATTTAGATGTTTGACATTGTCTTGATGCAAAGCGCGAGTGGTTTGAATTTACCGTAAGATAGTGGAGCCTTATTAAAAAATATTTAACCCTTTTCTGCATAACCTGCTAACTATAAAGGCTCCACTATCTAAGGTTTTGTCTCCGGGGAAACCCCCAAGACCGCGCTGCATCGCTCCTAAACTCCGAAACATAGTCCTAGCTTACTTTTGACTTCTGACTTCTGACTTCTAACTTCTGACTTGCGCGTAGCGCTATATCAGATGCACCCTACTGTTGCCTGTTTCCTATTCCCTGTTCCCTTTGCTATAGGCAGATGACGGTGGAAATTACTAAAGAACCCTTCTGGAGATACTCGTTCTTTCCAAATCCGGCGACACTCATACTGTAAATCTACAAATTCCCGGGATGATAGATTGTCGTGAAACTCAGCAATTTTATCGCCAATTAAATGAAGTTCATTCTCCTTTATCCAAACACAGTATTTCTTCCAATCAATGTCAAAGTCGTAGGGAAGCACACAATCGGTATCTACAAGAACTGGAATTCTGCCACAGCACAATGCTTCATAGAAACGAAAGGAATTGTTTCCTGAGCCACGGCAACAGAAGATATAGTCACTGTCTATTAAGTTATACACAAATTCCAGCCGATGCTTTTGCTTCAACTTGAAATCCG
Source organism: Moorena sp. SIO4A5 (assembly GCF_010672005.1). Lineage (NCBI taxonomy): Bacteria > Bacillati > Cyanobacteriota > Cyanophyceae > Coleofasciculales > Coleofasciculaceae > Moorena > Moorena sp. SIO4A5. The sequence continues at coordinate 56,108 of NZ_JAAHHZ010000030.1, forward strand.
GTTGATTTAAGAAAACTGGGCTTTCTCTAATCAAAAAGTTTGTGATTATGTTAGGGTCTTTGCCTAAGATATCTAGGGCTCGACGTCTTAACACATGTCCCCAATTATAGGGAGGGATACTAGTTTTCGAGTTCAAGACATTCTTTTTGACTCTAGAGCAGAAAACGTTTAAATTGGTTTTGGTATTTGGTTTGACGGCATATCCACAGAAACCAACTACAGGTTTTAAGCGTTTTTGGCGGATATTGATTTTGTTGTCAAGATAGTTTTCAACAAAGTCTTCGCTCCAGTGAGGTAGGGTAAAATCGGTGTTTTTTCTCAGGGAGCGATAGAGGGAGTGACGGAATACAAAATCACTTTCAATCGGTAAGTTAAGATGGGAAGAAGCCCCACCAAAAAAGCTGATTAAGGGCTTGCCTGCTAATTTAACGTTTTCTGCTAATTGTCTGGCTTTATCTTCCAATTCAGAATTCCATAGTGCCCAATTAACTGGTACAATAGCAATATCTGCTTCCTCCAGAGACGACATCTTAAATAGAGACTTTCCAATCTCTACATAGTGGTCAAAACAACTACTAATGGGATCCTCAGGATTTTCTGGAGGTTTGCCCCAAAAGGGATATAGAATTGCCTCATAGGTCATGCCCTCTGGGAGATAGTTCTGGTCACAGAAAATTTTCAACGTCATAATTTTAGGCTCTAGGGAACAGGGAATAGGGAACAGGGAAAAAATCCTGTGTACCTCAGGTGCGACCCGTGGTGAATTTAATTCGCCAAGGTCAAGCTCACCTAATAGCTAAAAAACCCCTCTAACACTTTAGACGTCATTAAATCACACTTTTAGGCTATATCCATGCCTTTTTGCCAAATTATTTAGTCTTGAAAGTTCTTAGGGAATACGGAGCTTCGCAGCAGAAATATGTCTTAACCGTTACTTCAACTGCCATACCAAAAAATTTGCCTGCCTATCACAGGCTGGAAGCCTGTTCTACAGAGGGAAAAGGGCATAGGGTTACTGAGTCCACTCCTGGGCACACACCACACGAAAACCAATATTGCCGACGAGGTGCCTCAAGCCCGGATTAAAGACGCCGCGAGACCCAGAACGGCAGTTTTTAGGCAAGGTGTAGCAGGAACCACCCCGCCACAGCCGATGTTTATTATCATTTTCATTATTACTATCCGGTTCATCTTGCCAGGCAGTGCCATCTGTCGGTGCATCTTCATAGTTATCATGCCAATGGTCTGCACACCACTCCCAAACATTCCCATGCATATCGTAGAGTCCAAAGTCATTGCCTAGTCCAAAACTTCCTACTGGGGTGGTTTTTCTACGATAAATCCCTAATGGCCCATTACCATAAGATCCTTTCCAACGACCCTCTTGATCATCTGTTCCATTGTAATTAGCAAACTCTGTAGTAATCGTCTCGCCAAAATGAAACGGAGTACTTGTTCCGGCTCTACAGGCATACTCCCACTCGGCTTCACTGGGCAAGCAATAAGGGCGTTTCGTATACTGGGACAGCCGCTCACAAAACTCCACCGCATCATCCCAAGAGACTCCCTCAACAGGTCGGTCTTCCCCTTTAAAATGGGATGGATCGGGTTCAAGTTCTCTGTTGACTTGGGTTAGGGCAGCGACCGCTTGCCATTGGGCTTGGGTCACTGGGTATTTGCCTATAAAGAAGGATTTAACGGTGACTTGATGCTGGGGACTTTCACTATCTGTATGCCCCTCTTCTGTTTCTGGGGAACCCATGAGGAAAGTACCACCGGGGATGGCAACCATGTCCAAGGTGATACCATTTCCCAAGTCTTCAGCAAAGTACTGAATTTGTCGCCGATGGCGTTTTATATTAAGTTTTGATTGCTGTTGTTCTTTACTTGTTTGTGCCATCACTATTGTTTTGTTTAACTGATGTAGAACTGGCATCTTGTGTAGAACTGGCATCTTGTGTAGAACTGGCATCTTGTGTAGAACTGGCATCTTGTGTAGAACTGGCATCTTGTGTAGAACTGGCATCTTGCCAGTGATATATGATTAATTGTGGAACTGGCATCTTGCCAGTGATATATGATTAATTGTGGAACTGGCATCTTGCCAGTGATATATGATTAATTGTGGAACTGGCATCTTGCCAGTGATATATGATTAATTGTGGAACTGGCATCTTGCCAGTGATATATGATTAATTGTGGAACTGGCATCTTGCCAGTGATATATGATTAATTGTGGAACTGGCATCTTGCCAGTGATATATGATTAATTGTGGAACTGGCATCTTGCCAGTGACCAAGATGATTACATCTTGCCAGTGACTAAGATTATTGTTTGATGGAGATTGATACAGGCTGGAAGCCTGTTCCACCACACAGTTCTTGACACAGGCTGGAAGCCTGTTCCACCAATTGACACAGGCTGGAAGCCTGTTCCACCAATTGACACAGGCTGGAAGCCTGTTCCACACACACAGTTCTTGATACAGGCTGGAAGCCTGTTCCACACACACAGTTCTTGATACAGGCTGGAAGCCTGTTCCACACACACAGTTCTTGACACAGGCTGGAAGCCTGTTCCACCACACACACAGTTCTTGACACAGGCTGGAAGCCTGTTCCACCACACACACAGTTCTTGATACAGGCTGGAAGCCTGTTCCACCACACACACAGTTCTTGACACAGGCTGGAAGCCTGTTCCACCACACACACAGTTCTTGACACAGGCTGGAAGCCTGTTCCACCACACACACAGTTCTTGATACAGGCTGGAAGCCTGTTCCACCACACACACAGTTCTTGACACAGGCTGGAAGCCTGTTCCACCACACACACAGTTCTTGACACAGGCTGGAAGCCTGTTCCACCACACACACAGTTCTTGACACAGGCTGGAAGCCTGTTCCACCATAGATTATTTTACAGAAGACTTCTCTACACTATCCATTTGCCAGAAGAAAGGATATCTTTCAGCAATCTCAGATAAATTAGCTTTTACAGGATTTTCTCTGATATAGTTCCATGTCTCTAAAAATTCTCTTTCATCTCGCATAATGCGATCATATCGCTCGTCTTGCCAAACAATACCGATATGATTCATTACTTTAGCAACTTGTTTAGAACTATAGCTTTTAATGCTGTGGATAATACTACCTAAGGTCCAATATTTCTGATCTGATTTTGGTAAAGGCTGCATTAACCAATGCACATGATCTGGCATAATTACAACAGCATAGGTTTTGTACCTTTGGTTATTGAAGAATAAACAGGAATCTAGAACTACCTGTCTGGCTTCTGGGGTCAACTCTAGCTTTTGCCAAGTACTAAAAGTCACAAAGTAAATTGCTCCTGCTAATTCCCAGTGAGGAAGATTTCTTTTGCTAATTTTAATATTTGGAGACTTTCTGAAACTGGTATAACTGGTATAATTCATTGAACGATAATCTTGCCAGTCATAATCATTAATATTCGGTTGAGACAGCCTGGAAGCCTTTGCCCCAGAGGATAGAGGGTTGGGGGTAGTCATTAGTTACATTTCTACAGAGTATGTTACTGCCAGCATCTTGCTAGTTATAATCATTAATGTTGCCTTAAGACAGCCTCGAAGCCTGTTCCCGCTGATTGGTGCTTCATAAGCTCGGTTGGGTTTGGTTAAGTTCTCTTCACATATCCATTGTCGAACTGGCATCTTGCCAGTGATATATGATTAATTGTGGAACTGGCATCTTGCCAGTGATTCTACAAGTGGAACTGGCATCTTGCCAGTGGTTCTACGCACACCCACACACCACACGAAAACCAAACTTGCTGCCGCTGCGCCTGAGGACCGGATCATAGAAGGGGCGAGACCCAGAACGGCAGAATCCAGGGTCGCTGCGCCAAGAACCGCCCCGCAACAGCCGGGATATATTATCATTATCGTTATTATTTATAGACTCATCTTCCCAGGCACTGCCATCTGTCGGCGCACCTTTATAGTTTGAGTGCCAATGGTCTGCACACCACTCCCACACATTCCCATGCATATCGTAGAGTCCAAAGTCATTGGCTACCCCAAAACTACCCGCTGGGGTTGTTTCCTGAACATATTTGCCTTTGGAACCAGAGCCATAAGTATAGTTGCCATCATAGTTAGCTAGGTCGGTTGTAATTGTCTCACCAAAATGAAACGGAGTCGTTGTTCCGGCTCTACAGGCATACTCCCACTGGGCTTCACTGGGCAAGCGATAAGGGCGTTTGGTATACTCAGACAGCCGCTCACAAAATTCCACCGCATCATCCCAGGAGACTCTCTCTACAGGTCGGTCATCCCCTTTAAAATAGGATGGATTGGGTTTAAGTTCTCTGTTGACTTGGGTTAGGGCGGCCACGGCTTGCCATTGGGCTTGGGTCACTGGGTATTTACCCATAAAGAAGGATTTAACCGCGACTTGATGCTGGGGACTTTCACTGTCTCTATGCCCCTCTTCGGTTTCTGGGGAACCCATTATAAAGCTCCCTTCAGGAATGGCTACCATCTCTAGGTCAACTCCATTACCTAAGTCTTCGGTAAAACCATCAGCTTGTTGCTGATGACTCTTGATGATTGGTTCTATTTTTGTTGTGAACCACCAGGGTGTTGGTTTCAACTCAATAGTTGCCACTTCAAACTCAAAAGGTTCTAGCTCAATCTCTGGGAATATCTCTGTTTCTGCTCCCAGCCCAATGATTACCACCTCACATTCAAAGGTTTGCATGGGTGGAAAACCTTCAAGCTGAGTGACTTGATTAAGGCTAAGGTTTACCCCATGAACACCATAGGATTGACTAGCATCAGGGGGAATTTTACCGTTGAGCCAGATTCCCAGGGATTCAGCAAATTTCATTAAGGAGTCATATTGACTCAACTGGGGTCTAAATTCTTGAATTAAACGCTGTAATCGGGCTAATTCTGCCTGTCCATTTTTTCCTCGGTTAACCAATCCTTGTAGGGCTTTAGCAATCTCTTCTTCTGCTTGAGTGCGATGTTGATCTAAATACACCATGGCTGCCCATTGTTGTGCCTGGAATTCTCCCTGTCGGCTAGGGGGATGGGTTCCCATTAAATAAGTCACGTAGTCCATCAGCAATTGGGCAACGGATTTGAGGCGATTTGTACCAAATTTGTGCTGAAATTCTTCTGTTTCAAATTGTGCCAATAAATGAGACCGTACTGCCGGAGTCATGGCATATAATTCATAACCAACTGGACGGCACAACTCCGACAACAGTAAATCCGCTTCTGCTATCCAAGGCACTTCCTCGTTGAGTAAAAATTGCACTCGGATATAGTTGACCAATTCCGGAGTCAAGACCAAGGGCAAAGCGCAATGACAAGCTAGATAGCGATAGTTGGGTTCAAACCTGGCCACAAACCGTTCAACTTGTTGCTTGGCTATTTCTTCGGTTAATTGGTCAGATGAGGAAGTTGTCATAGATCTTAACGAATCTGTGCGATCGCTTGATTTAACCCATGAGGATCCAGAGGGTACATTGGTACTAAATGAGCGATAAATTGGGCAGTGCTTCCCTGCCAGCGTTCAGAGGGAACGGGATTCAACCAGGCAATTAACTTGGTATGCTGTCTAATGTGCCACAAAACTTCAGCCGTTGCTGAAAATCTTTCGGAACGGCGATCGCCACGAGCTGCTCCCCCATCGCTGACAATTAAAACACTGGTATCCCCATCAGACTCTGCCAAAATCCACTCAAACTTTACCTTTTCGGTTAGATAAGGGTCTTTATAAACATACTCTGGTGGAACATTGTGGAAATAGCCCACTCGCACCCGATGGATATTACTTTCGTCTTGGGCGGTTTCGACTAAATCTCGCGTAAAGCGGTGAAAGGGAGTCATTGAGCCTTCCTGATCCAGCAACAAGAGCAAATCAGCGTGATTTTGCTCCCTTCGGCTGTATTTCGGCTTTAAAAAAAATCCCTGTTGGCAGACCTTGGCAATTGTCCCTTCCACATCCAGAACATCTTCTCTACCATCTGCCACCATCCGCCGCAAATAACGCCAGCTATAAACCATATACCTGCGAGAAATGGGATAATAAGCTTGGAAATCCCAGTCTTCTGTGTGTTCTAATAAATTGATTGATGATTTGACCGGCAGTAAGGATAATTCAGGAACTGGAGTCGGAGAGTCTACCATCGATGGAACTTGTTCCCCAGGGGAAACAGGAGGAGGATTCTTAGGGGAGGACGATGATTCGGGGGATTCTGAGGGAATTTCCCTTGGTTTTGCCTTCTCTTGGCTTTCTTCTGCGCTAATGGAACGAAAAATGACGTCTAAATGGTCTTGTTGGGCTAGGGAATGACACCAAAGCGATCGCAGCAGTTTTTTGAGAGCATTAGCATCCTGCACTCCCCAGCCGCCCTCCATAGCTTGTAAGGCAGCTAAATATTCATTAATTCCCAAAGCAAACCCATCCCGGCGCAACCGGTAAAACAGGCGAGTTAACAGAGGGTGGGGATTAACGTTAGTCATACCAATTTCATAAGACAGTGTAACACGTAGAAGATCCCCCTAAATCCCCCTTAACAAGGGGGACTTTAAGTCGAGTTCCCCCCTTTTTAAAGGGGGACTTTAATTCGAGTTCCCCCCTTTTTAAAGGGGGACTTTAAGTCGAGTTTTACCCTTTTTAAAGGGGGACTTTAAGTCGATTTTCCCCCTTTTTAAAGGGAGATTTTAACTCCAGTTCTCCTTAACAAGAGGGACTTTAAGTCGAGTTCCCCCCTTTTTAAAGGGGGATTTTAACTCCAGTTCTCCTTAACAAGGGGGACTTTAAGTCCAGTTCTCCTTAACAAGGGGGATTTTAACTCCAGTTCTCCTTAACAAGGGGGATTTTAACTCCAGTTCTCCTTAACAAGAGGGACTTTAAGTCCAGTTCCCCCCTTTTTCAAGGGGGATTTTAACTCCAGTTCTCCTTAACAAGGGGGACTTTAACTCCAGTTCTCCTTAACAAGGGGGACTTTAACTTCAGTTTACCCTTTTAAAAAGAGGGACTTTAACTCCAGTTCCCCCCTTTTTCAAGGGGGGCTAGGGGGGATCTGATCTGTAGCCTCATTAAAGGAAATTGGTATCATGAACCTGCATAATTGGGATTTTGCCAATCTTGCCGCAATTTAAAGACTAAATCTCGATAGGGAATTGTATTGTCTTGCTGGAGTTTAGTCACAGCATAGGGTTCCGATTTAAAGTGATGTAAGGCAGCCAGCCAATCCAGAAACTCACTGGTCCCCGGAGGTTTAAAAAGACTTTTATCCTCTCGTATCTTTAAAAATTTAGCGATCGCAGTCGTCACTAAATCAGATTTGGGCATTGCCATGGTCTCTGGTTTCTGTTTCTGTTGATAGTGAACCTTGACAATTTTCTCTAACTCTTCCGGTTGACTAGGGAAACGCACATAGTGATATAAACAGCGGCGTAAGAAGGGAGAGGGGAGACTGCCTTTTTCTTTATTACTGGTAATAATGATAATTGGCAATTGCTCTTGATTAGCCTCTATCGTTTCTCCTGTTTCCCGAATAAAAAATTTCCAAGGTTTATCCAATATCGACAGTAAATCATTGGGGAAATCTACATCAGCCTTGTCAATTTCATCAATTAGCAACACTGCCGGATAGTCGTGGGATTTAAAGGCTTTTCCCAGGGGACCTAGTTCACGGTAATCTTTTGGTTCTTGAGGATTTCTCGGTTGTCCAGTTTTCGGATTAATAGACGGGGTTAAGTTTTGGGTTTGGACATCATGCAAGCGCAAAATCGCATCGTATTCATATAATCCCTCTTGGACTTTCGTGGTTGAGCGAATATCCCAGCGATAAAAGGGCAACCCTAATTCATAAGCCACTGCTACTGCTAATCTGGTTTTACCACATCCCGCTTCTCCTTCAATTAACAGGGGTCTTTGGAGGAAAATTGCCAAATTTACGGCTTCAATTAATTCGCTGTCTGCAATATAGGGTTCTAATTCTGTGGGAGAATCTGGATGACATTGTTTAGGTCGATGTTTTGGATTGCCCTGGAAGATGTATTTAGGAGGATTCATTAACTATTCCTTTACTAATTTAGCTAAATATTGTTCTAATTTTGAGCAAACTGTACTAGGAATACCACGATTAGATGATTTATAAATTGTTCTGGCTATTTTTTTGCTTTTTGGTTTAGATAATCCATAGACTTGTTGAAGCCAATGATCAATATCACTTTCTTTCCATTTACTCAAAGGCAATTTGATTATTTTTAAACTATCAAAATCGTTGTAATTACAACAATAACTCAGCTTTTGATAAGATTCAGGGATGATTGAACTTATAGAACAAAACAACAAAAACTTAACCCAAGAGTAATCCTGGGAAATATCTTGATGTTTTTGCTTCAAAGACTTCCAAAAATACTCAATAAACCAAGATAAAAGTCTATCGTCATTTTCGGTAAGAGAATCCCAATTGGTAAAATAAAAAAAAACAATGCTTCCTCCCTGTACACTGTCACCGATCTTCTCAATAATTTTATGGATGTATTGTTGATCATTGGGATGAGGTTCAATTGGCTTAAAATAATCCGCGATCGCATTTAGCAAACTTCGCTCATCGGAAATATCAGGTCTTAAGAAGGGGTCTATAGGACAATACTTAAGTTTACCATAACTTTTGCTACTAAGATAGTATTGAATTTCTGCAACACATAAATCTCCTCGCATCAAGGAGGTATTGTCAAGTAAAAATAAAGCCAAGCCTCCTTGTTCACCTAAACAATTGTCTAGAATATAATTGACGATTTTTTTTTGGTTATGGAAGTTAATTTTAGATATTTTATTAGAAATAGTATGTTGTGGATTAGGACTAGCGGAGGAATCGCTCTTAGTTTTTAATAAATTGAGTTTATTCTCGAACTTTTTGAGTTGTTCAGAGTAGTACTGAAACTTTCTATCTAAATTTTCCAGCTGATCCAGCTCTGAAGTGAAACTCATCTCTTTTATGACATCTTCAATGCGTTGATTCCATAGATTACAAATTTTTTGTAGATTTTCGATTTCTGTGCTAGTTGTCATTTTTGAAATTTTTATCTAAAAACCCCCAAGCTCTCTGTCAATTTCTTCTATTTTTTCAAAATAGAAAGTTATTTTTTGTTCCAAATTTCGAGATTTATCTAAATCTGACGTAAACCCCATTTGCTTTCTGACCGCTTCGACGTTTTCTTCCAACTCTCTCTTTCGTTGTTCGAGAAACTTTTTCTTAGCAGGTAACAAACCTGGCTTAACTGGCTTTTCTATTTCCTGAGTTCGGATCACAATTGACTCCAACTGTGACCAAGCTTTGAATAAAATTTGTGTCGGAATCATAAACGCAACTTTTGCCGTTTCTCGCTTGCGGTCTGCGGCAACTACCATCCCCACCACTCCCTGTAATTTTTCATCCCAAACCGGAGAACCACTAAATCCTGGTTCAATCGCGTATCCACTTACCTTAGTATCTTCCAGTTGAATCCATTGTTTAGCATTTTGTTCTGACAATACCCCATTTGCCCAACCCCCATTAGGAACTCCTGCTGGACAGCCAAATACTGTAAATGGATTAGTTGCAAGATTTTCCGATAACAGCAGGCGAGTCGGGTGAGCAGAAGCAGGAAGGTTATCAAGCTTCAAAACAGCAATATCTTCTATCGCTTCTTCGGAATCTTCTAAAGGGGATACAGGATGCCAGCAAACAACCCTCGCCGGAAATTTATCTTTGGAATTAAGTAAAGGAAAATTAACCTTTATTTCTCCCTCAGGGCGGCTCTGTGTCGTGCTATCAATTAACAATGCCTCTGCTACGACATGAGCACAGGTTAAGGCATAGTGTTCCGATACCAAAAAGCCCATACCAACTAGTTCTTGGTATTTATTAAAGAGCCGAATAATTGATGTCTTATGGCCATTAATATCCATTGATTTAATTTATCCTCTACTTGGCCTAATTCTTATTACTCCATTTTAAGGTAATTTCATAGCTCACTTCGCCACCCACAGAGGCAAACACAGCTCCCGCATCCGCCGTTAATTTCAAACCAAATTTTACTTCCACTTCATCGGCGGGTTGGTTGAGGTCGCGCAATTTGGTGATCACCGCAGAAGCAACCGGTTTGATTTGATCTAGAGCTTCTTCAAAGGTCTGCCGTGCCTTGAGGACTTGTTTTCCTCCCAGGCTGACTCGCTCAATACCACGGCTTTCTGGTTTTTCCACTTCTACCAAAAATGTAGTTCCATCCGCTAGGGAAAATTGCGCTAATTGTTTTTCTGCCATAGTTTGTGTCTTTTTACTTCCATTCAGCAACCCCAGACATTGTTGATCAGCTAGTAATTGTCCTGATCACCCAGGCTGCGATCGCAAGACTAATCCCCACAGCAACTACCAAAACTACAGCCAACCCTGACAACAGTAAGATCAGAAACAACCAATCGGATTTTTGTGGTGCTGATGATGATACATTTAATTCTTTCTCTAACAGCTCAACATTTTTTACATTTGCCTTCCACGCTGCATCCACCAGATCCCCTAAGACCGGTACAGACCCAGTAACTGTTTCAAGAAGGATATTTAGCACCATCTCCACCAAAGTAGATCGAGACACTCCCAGTCGTGCTGCTTCTACCACAATGTATGATGAAATGATAGTTCCCACAAAATCACCACCCCCTGGTAACAGACCGATGATGGGATCTAAACCAATCCGATAACGTGTTCCAGGGATAGGAATAGCATTATCCAGTAGGTAGCTTACCCGACGTACACGCCTTAAGGTCGATGTTTTGCGATCATTCCTCATGGGGTTTAATAGGTTGAAGGTTGTTTGGTTGAATGTTGAAGGTTGTTTGGTTGAATGTTGAAGGTTGAAGGTTGAATGTTGAAGGTTGAATGTTGAATGTTGAATGTTGAACGGATAAGGCAGAATGGTAAATTCTTAATTCTTAATTCTTAATTCTTAATTCTTAATTCTCAATTCTTAATTCTTAATTCTTCATTCTTAATTCTTCATTCTTCATTCTTCATTCTTCATTCTCAATTCTTCATTCTCAATTCTCAATTCTTAATTCTCAAAAGTGTTTCAGCTCATATGATTATTTTTTTGCCTTGGCTAATTTTCTTGGTCTAGGTCTCCGATGGGATGCTTGTATTGCTTCTCCTACTATCACATTCAACTGGTCCCCTAATAACAGTACCAGAGAAGTCATGTAAAGCCAAACCTGTAAGATAATCACAGCTGTTACAGTACCATAGACTTTGTTGTAATTGGTGAAATTGGCACCAACGTAGTGCCGAAACAACCCTGAAGCCACTGCCCAGGAAATGGCTGCTAAAACTGCTCCTGGCAATATCGGTGTTCCGATCTGCCAACGGCTTGGTCCGTAGCGATAGATAAAGGCAAAGGATGCCGCCACCATACTCAAGGCTACGGGCCAGGTCAACATACTCCATAGTGTCAACAAGATTGAATATCCACTCGTATCAACGACTGTTTTTAGCACCCAGTGACTGATAAATACCAAAAAAGAGGCAATCACCAGCAGTATGATACTACCAATGGTTAAGCCCAGAGAAATCAACTTAGCTTTCCAAAAGGGTCGTTGTTGCTCTCGGGGAATGTTGTGGATGTGATCAAGGGCATTCATCGCTGCACTCAGTGCCCCAGAAGATACCCAAATGGCTATGATAAAACTCAGGGAAAATAGACTGCTATTGGTGCTGAGGTGAATCTGCTCGGTAAATTTCTCAATCGGCTCCAGTGCCTGAGCCGGACCCACTTCCTTCATCATTCTCAGAGCTTCATTCTGTGCCACTTCACTCAGCTCGGGAGGGTGGTGGTACCAGGTTAATTGTAAGGAATATTCAAACAAGCCAATCGCTGTCAGAATTGCCAAAATTGCTGGAAACAGAGCTAACATGGCGTTATATGCCATTTCAGCAGATAGACCCATTAAGCGACGTTCCATCGCACGGGTGAAAGTCTCCCTGAGGGTTACCAGATTCAGGTAACCAAAGAAACGGAAGAAAAGAAAAAAACGCTTAGATAGCATAGGTTCTGATTTCTACAGGGGCTTGCTATGAATTAATTTGCCAATTTTACCTATAGTTTGCCCATTACTAGTGTTCAGTAGTTCAATCGACACACTTTACTATTTTATTGACAGTTGACCGTTAACCACACCCCCTCAACCGTGATTAAATTTGATTATATTTTATTTGATCAGTGCCATAGCCGATGGAGTAGTTGTTGATGAGCAACAATGGGTCGCTTACCGAATGGTTAGCCCAAATCAAGGAACTGAAGCAGCAGCTGGCCGATAGCATTAAAGAGTGCCAGGCTGCGGATAAAAGTGCAGCTCATTGGCGTCAGTTATATAATACTGAAGCTCAGCAAAGGCGTATAGAAAGCCAACTCGCTCAAGAGCAAATCGAAACTCTCAAGGCTCAACTGCAAAAATTACAACAAGACGGATTTCAACTCAAATCAGATCAACTGGAGAAGGTATCGAGTATTGAGCAGAATCTGGAACAACTGCAAACGGTTGAGGAATTAAGGGCAACCCTTAAGTCGGTCATGGCAGAACGCGATCGCTTAATTGATGCCTTAAAGACTGAGCAAGCCAACCATGCTCAAACCCGGGAAAACTTAACGGTTGTGATTAGTGATACTGTTGAGCAACTGGCTAAGGAAAGAAAGAGTAAACCGTCCCAGGTAGAGGAGGTTACCGTGAGCGAGTCTTCCCCATCTCCCGATCTCCCCAGCTTCGACAATGAAGATAGTTGGTAAGCATATGCTGATAGCTGATAGCTGATAGCTGATAGCTGATAGCTGATAGCTGATAGCTTAGCTTCAGCTTTTCCATTTCCTATAATATAGCGTTATAGCGCTGATAAAAAAACCTGGAAATCATGAAAAAATACATTCCACTCCTAGGGCGGATATGCCTTTGTGCTATTTTTATTAAAGCTGGTATCGATAAACTACTTAACCCAACCTATACTCAACAATTGATGGAATCCAAAGGGGTTCCCGGTATACTGATTATTCCCACCATCATTATACTGTTGGGGGGTGGATTATCCGTATTACTAGGCTATAAAGCTCGTTGGGGAGCATTAGCGCTAATTGGATTTTTAATTCCCACGACCTTGATTTTTCACACAGATTTCTCTAATCAAATGCAAGAAATTCAATTTCTGAAAAATCTAGGACTAATCGGTGGATTATTGATGGTAGCAACCTTTGGTTCAGGACCAGTTAGCTTTGATAACCGCAGTGTCTGGGATCGAATCCAGTTCCCCTTGTCATTAAAGAATGGCTGGCGGAGAATCTTACGTCGATCTCGGTTTTAGGGAGTCGGGAGTCGGGAGTCGGGAGTCGGGAGTCGGGAGTCGGGAGTCGGGAGGTTTGGGGAGATGGGGAGATGGGGAATCAGATGAGCAAATTCATCAAGACAATGATAAAAAAAGTATTTAAAGATACCAAATTAATCCCAAACTAATTCTTCCCTCTCCCCAAACTCTTGTGCTCTCCCCTCTCTCCCCACACTACCCCCTCTCCTTCAACTGTGTCACTAGGTTCTTAACCTTAGAACTGTTGAGGAATTGCAGAAATTCCTGGGTCAGCTGCTGCTCCTTTTGCCTAAACTCAAGAATACGGTCTTGCTGAACAGGAGTTCTTTCTGCTATCGGAATAGTAATCAGTTGATTGAGTTGTTCCCTGAGGGAAAGCTGCTGCTGTAAAATCTCCTCATAGCCTGCTTTGATTTGCTCCTCCTCAGGTAAGTATGGTATTTTTTCGTGAACCCTAGTTTGAGTCTTGTCCTGATTAGACAAATCGTCTTTTTGTTCTGGCACTGGGAATAAATTTAGCACCAGTTGCGCCGACTGCACCCGTTTTTGTTGCTGCAGCAACTCAGATAAACTTAGATAGGCATTATCCAAGTTGAGTTTATAGGACTGCTTTTGCTCCTGAGACAATTTCTCTTGAGACAGTTTAGTGACATCTTGCCCCAGGGACTGATATACATTGACTGCTTGCTTATGAAAAATAATCGCTAGTTCTGGCTGGTTTTGTGCCGCCAGTACAGCACCAATAGTCCTAAAGGTAAATGCTTCCCCAGCTTTTGAACCCACTTCCCGATGAATCACTAGGGCTTGTTGGTAGGTTAAGAATGCTTGTTCGTACTTTCCTAGACGATGGTAAGCGATACCTAAATTATTCAGAAGCATTCCCACTGAAATGCGATCGCTTACTTCCTGGGCAATAGTCAAGGCTTCCTGATAGGACAACTGTTCCTGTTCGTGGTTGCCTAGACGGTGGTAAACTAACCCTAGGCTATTAAGCAGTGTTCCTTGGTCTGCCTGTGACACTAGAGAATTGTTTTCGGGATTATCCAGTATTTCTCGATAGATATCGAGAGCTTGCTGGTAGGAATCCAGGGACTGGTGCTCCTGACCCAGCTTATAGTATATATTCCCCAAATTATGGAGAGTCCTGCCTTCGTAGCCACGATTGCTCACTTCTCGGTAGATGGCTAAGGCTTGTTGATAGAATTCTAGGGACTTTTGATCGTCCCCTAGGTTGGAATACGTTAACCCCAGATTATTAAGAGTACTCCCTTCCCCGGTGCGATCGCCTAATTCTCGATCAATTGCTAAGGATTGCTCAAAGAACGACCTTGCTAACTGATATTGACCCAGTTCATCATGAACCCACCCAATAAAATATAGCGCTACTCCTTCTTGATAGCGATCGCCAATGTTTCGTTTAAGTTCTAGGTACTGCTGGAAGCTCTGTAAAGCCTCTTGTAATTGACCTGTACTTAACTGTTGGCGACCTTTAACATAGAGCTGCTGGGGTGGAGTGACTTGGTCAAGACTAGTTTGGTCAAGACTAGTTTGGTCAAGACTAGTTTGGTCAAGACTAGTTTGGTCAAGACTAGTTTGGTCAAGACTAGTTTGGTCAAGACTAGTTTGGTCAAGACTAGTTTGGTCAAGACTAGTTTGGTCAAGACTAGTTTCGTCTTGACCAAGAACAGGCGAAAGGGGGAATGTCACAGAAATGAGTAAAGAGGCAGTGGTCAGCAGGAAGGATGAAGGAACATGAATAAAGGATAAGAGTTTTTGCTTCAATTCAAACTTCCTAGTTTCCACTTGACAAGTGTGTTGTCACATCTTATTATATATCCTGATTTTAATCAGTTTGTCAGCAAGTACAATTACTTATTCACTCTCTGACTTACCCTCTTGGTCATCATCTTTTGTTTTCTTAGTAGTCTTCTTGGTGGATTTCCCAGAGGTTTTCTTTTTGGTGGAAGTAGTTGATTTACTGGACTTGCGACCAGATTTACCCGATGACGCCTTAGCTGCTATGAGTTCCAAGGCAGTTTCTAAGGTTAACTCCTCCATGGATTTTCCCTCTGGCAGAGAGGCATTAACTTTGCCATGGTTCACATATACCCCATACGGACCCTGATAAATATTGACTGGTTCGCCATCTTTAGGATGAACCCCTAGTTCCCGTAAGGGTGTTTTAGTCTTGCTGCGAGAACCGCCCCTTGTCCTCTTAGGTTGTGCCAGCAGCTCTAGTGCACGGTCTATGGTAATTGTCAAGACGTTATCCTCACCTTTAAGGGAGCGGTAATCTTTGCCCTCTTTCCCTTGGTCATGGACAACATAAGGACCAAAGCGTCCGATTGCGGTTTTGACGGGTTTGCCTGTTTCCGGATGAGGACCGAGAAGGCGGGGGAGTGCTAGGAGACCCACTGCCATTTCTAGGTGTACATCTTCCTTATTTACCCCCTTAGGCAAAGAGACACGTTTGGGTTTTTTCTTCTTATCCTCTGTTACGTCACCTAGCTGTAGATAGGGACCATAATTGCCATTAAGGATATAAATTGGTTCACCAGTTTCCGGGTGTAGTCCCAATTTGTCTGGCCCCTCCATTTTCTGCTGAATCAGTACCTGAACCTGCTCAATGTTTAATTCAGCTGGGGTGAGGTCTTGGGGAATCGAAGCAGTAAATACACCATTGCCATTTTCCACTTCGACATAGGGACCAAATTTCCCGATCCGGACTCTAGCATCGAGGTCTTCGAGTTCAACAGTACGGGCAACAATGGGGTCAATCTCATTAATCCTTTCCTTGACTTGGTTGTCGAGACCCTTTTCTCCCAAATAAAAGTTCTGCAGGTAAGGAAGCCAGTGCGCTGCCCCATTGGCAATCTCATCTAAGGTGCGCTCCATTTTGGCCGTGAAGCTCGTGTCCACCAAGTCGGGGAAGTTTTGTTCGAGCAAATTAGTAACTGCAAACGCGGTAAAGGTGGGAGCAAGGGCATTTTTCAGTTTCTGAGCATAGCCTCGGTCAATGATAGTACCAATAATACTAGCGTAGGTACTGGGACGACCAATCCCCTCTTGTTCCAAGGTTTTGACCAAAGTCGCTTCCGTGTAACGGGCTGGGGGTTGGGTTTCGTGACCGATAGCTTCTAGTTCTCTACAGTTAGGATGATCTCCGACTTTCAAAGCTGGCAGAATCACTTCCTGGTTTTCTAGAGCAGCGTTGGGGTCATCAGACCCTTCCACATAAGCCCTGAGATAACCTGGGAAGTCAATGCGCTTACCGGTAGCCCGAAATCCGGCATTTTCCACTTGCAAATCAACCACAATTTGAGTTTGTCGAGCATCCGCCATTTGACAAGCAACGGTACGCTTCCAAATCAGGTCATAGACTTTAAATTCGCGATCGCTTAATCCCGTTTCTTGAGACGTTTTGAATGTACTCCCTGCTGGACGAATAGCTTCGTGAGCTTCTTGAGCTCCTTTGCTCTTAGTGGTATACTTTCTCGGCTTGGGGCTAAGGTACTCTACCCCGTATTTTTGTTCAACGCAGCTACGGGCTGCTGTGATCGCTTGTTCAGACAAATGTACTGAGTCTGTACGCATATAGGTAATGAAACCCTTTTCATACAGACTCTGGGCAGTCCGCATCGTATCACGAGCCGATAGTCCCAGTTTCCGGTTTGCTTCCTGTTGGAGGGTCGAGGTAGTAAAGGGGGGTGAGGGTTTGCGAGTAACAGGTCGTTCTTGTAAATTAGTAACCGTCCAGACTTTATCGATCAGGCGGTCTTTGAGTGCTTTCGCCTCCAGTTCACTCAACAATTTGACCTGCCTACCTTGGATAATGTTACCTGTATTGGCATCGAAATCACTACCGGTAGCAATTTTAACCTTATCCAGGGTTACTAGCTTAGCGTCAAAGGAACTTCCTTCTCGCTGTAGAATCCCTTTCAAATCCCAATAGGTGCCCTTGCGGAAGGCACGGCGTTGCCGTTCTCGAGTTACCAACAGCCGCACTGCTACAGACTGTACCCGACCAGCTGATAAGCCCCAAGCCACTTTTTTCCACAGCAGGGGTGAGAGGGTGTAGCCCACGAGTCGGTCAAGAATCCGCCTTGTTTCCTGAGCTCTTACCACCTGATCATCGATCTCACGGCAGTTTTGTAGGGCATTTTGAATAGCATCCTTAGTGATTTCATGAAATACCATCCGCTTAGTTGGCACTGTCGGCTTTAAGATTTGTAACAAATGCCAACTAATACTCTCCCCTTCTCGGTCTTCATCCGTAGCCAAAATCAGTTCATCAGAATCTTTCAGAGCTGCTTTGAGCTGTTGGACAACCTGTTTCTTGTCTTTAGGCACCAGGTAAAGGGGTTCAAAGTCAGCGTCCACATTCACCCCAAACTTAGCCCACTTTTCCCCCTTGTATTTTTCGGGGATTTCACTAGCTGATTGAGGTAAATCACGGACGTGACCCATGGAGGCTTCGACCTGGTAACTAGAAGGTAAGTAGTTCCGAATGGTGCGAGCTTTAGTAGGAGATTCGACAATTACAAGGGTTGTCATCGGAGTTTCAACAATAGCGGCGGTGTTGAATAGTCTAATTTAAATACTATTTCTCAAAGGTCGAGGGAGTAAGCCAGTATACTTGCTCCCTACTGAGTGTGGGTATTGTTTGCCAGCATAGTTTTCCACCATAGTTTTCCAGCATTAAGTACAACCCCCTGATGGCAGTATAAGCTTGCCTATTAATTTCTACAGTACGCCACTTGTGTCGCAGCCTAACACGAACAAGGAGCAACTGTGTCGGAAAGGGAGTGAGCCAACTCGACCATCGGTACGGGGATTTAAGGGCTACTTAATATGCGCTTCAGCAGTACTCCCCACTTTTTCGGATTGTGCTAGAAATAATGTTTACCTAGAGGTAAACCACGAATAGCTCATGTAGTGATGGCTAACCAATAGAGCACCGTTAACACCCTCAGTACACCCCTCTCCCAATTCCTCTCACGTCTGCTTAAAGATTTGTAAACAATTCGTTCGTTGCCTTCAAAGGTAACATTGCTCCGGTGTAGGACACAGCTAGTCTCACCTTACCGTGGCACAGAGGGCAGTGAAACGGCATAAATACTGAATTCTAGTTTGTCCAATCTCCAAGCCATACAAGCCTTTTGCCCAACTAGCTACAATCACCGATATGATAAGAAAGTTAATCTGGATACTCAAATAACCATAGATCATATCATTAAAGCCTATGGATTTTGCCAATCTTGCCGCCCAGTTGAATGCTGGGGTAATTTTGCCAGAGGGGATTGTAGTGATTACCCTCTTGCTAGTGTTAATCATTGACCTGATTGCTGGGAAAAAGTCTGCTCAAACTATTTCCTATGTAGCCATTGGGGGTCTACTTGCTGCCATAGTTGCCCTGTACTTCCAATGGGATGCTGCAAATCCCATCGCCTTCTTTGGGGAATTTAATGGTGACACCCTGAGTGTGGCATTTCGTGGCATCATTGCCCTATCGACTGTGTCAACGATTTTGATGTCAATTCGTTATGTGCAGCAGTCGGGTACATCCTTGGCAGAATTTATTGGCATTTTGCTCACGGCTACTTTAGGAGGGATGTTCCTGTCCGGGGCGGCGGAACTGGTCACGATTTTTATATCCCTCGAAACCCTCAGTATTTCGTCCTACCTGATGACGGGTTACATGAAACGTGACCCCCGTTCAAATGAGGCCGCGTTGAAATATTTGCTGATTGGAGCAGCCAGTTCAGCCGTATTTTTGTATGGTGTCTCCCTATTATATGGGTTATCTGGGGGACAAACCCAGTTGAGTGCGATCGCTCTTGGAGTTGCTGACCTAGAATCCGGTCAATCCCTAGGTCTTCTGATTGCCTTGGTGTTTGCGATCGCTGGTATTGCTTTTAAAATCTCAGCAGTTCCTTTCCACCAATGGACTCCTGATGTTTACGAGGGTTCTCCCACCCCAGTGGTAGCGTTTCTCTCAGTTGGTTCTAAAGCCGCTGGCTTTGCTCTAGCAATTCGTCTACTGATCACTGCTTTCCCATTGTTAAGCGATCAGTGGCATTTTGTGTTCACTGCTTTGACTATCCTAAGTATGATTTTGGGTAACGTGGTTGCCCTCACTCAATCCAGCATGAAACGGATGCTAGCCTATTCCTCTATTGCTCAGGCTGGGTTTGTGATGATTGGTCTAATTGCTGGGACCCAAGCCGGTTACGCTAGCATGATTTTCTACATGCTGGTGTACTTGTTTATGAACTTAGGGGCTTTCGCTTGTGTCATTCTGTTTACCCTACGCACTGGTACTGACCAAATTAGTGAGTATGCTGGTCTTTATCACAAAGACCCACTGCTGACTTTGGTTTTAAGTGTTTGTTTGCTGTCTTTAGGTGGGATTCCACCCTTTGCTGGATTCTTTGGTAAAATCTATTTATTCTGGGCTGGTTGGCAAGCAGGATTGTATACTTTAGTGTTAATAGGTTTGCTAACTAGTGTGGTTTCGATTTACTACTACATCCGTGTGGTCAAGATGATGGTGGTGAAGGAACCTCAAGAAATGTCGGATGTGGTGAAGAATTATCCCGAAATTCGCTGGAGTTTACCCGGTATGCGTCCGTTACAGGTCGGTTTAGTGATGTCGTTAATTGCGACCTCTCTGGCAGGGATTTTGTCCAATCCGCTGTTTTCTTTGGCCAATGATTCTGTTGTTAAAACCCCCATACTGCAACAGGCGGTGATTACTACTCAGCTGCCTCAAGGGGATCAGGTTTCATTCATGAGTGCTGATAATTGAAGTGCTCAGAGCCATAGACCCGAAGCGCCCCTTCCTGTAGGATAGGGCGCTAACAAAATATTTTAGATTGACTGAGTTAGCCTGACTTGAAAGTCAGGCTTTATCTTGATTTAAAACACTAGTGCCAGAAACCCCCTGTTCCCTTGCTGCATCCCTTTTACTCATTGGATCGAGTTTTGGGAGAGATTTCTGGTCATGGATAATTGCAATGTCTTGAGAGTTACTAAAGCTTCACGGATTTTCCCTATCACTGGTTGAAGATTAGCTTTAGACAGTTTCCAATAGATGTACTGAGAATAATCTGCGTAGAACTTGAGTAACCTGTCAAATTGCCACGTTTTAGGAATACATTCATAGCCTAGATTGAGCATGGTTTTATAATTCAGAATCTCCAAGACTGATAGTTCTGAATCCCTAAGTTCCTGTTTCCAAGCCTGAATGCGATCGCTACTAACGGGTTGAAAGGTCTTGACGTGCCATCCTAACTCACCGGTCGCTACCAAGTTTTTTTGAGCATTTTTTTGATTAAACTCCAGCATGGATTCGCTAAAGGATACCCCTAGCCAATCACAAATTCCCTGGAGTTCTTCTTCTGGATTGATCACTAAGTCTTCGTAGAAGAGGATATAGAGCCGCTGGTCATTTTGATAGTGTTTAATAACCTGGAATAAATGTTGCCATTGTTGGGTTGTCGCTACCACATTGGCGATACAGCTTTCTTTCCAAGTCTTGGCAAATTTAAGCTCCTTTCGTTTTAGGGAAGCATAGATTGCTCTGAGATCTCGGATAATTAGAATTAATTTGGAATTATGGAAATACTTGAGAATGGTCTGAATATGATAGATATTCTCAGGATTTTTATCTCCCCAACAACCTGCTTGACCATCAAACTGCTGTAGATAGGTTTGATAAACTGTGGCGACTGCTGTTGAATAATTCAGTGGTTTCTGAGCTGTCAAATTTTCTCGCAACTGCTGTCGGTCAATGTTCCACTCCCGAAACCTTCGATCAGCGTAGATATCTGTCAAGAAGTTATCGATTTGATGGCTTAAGTCTTGGGATGAACCGTATTTTGGCTCCAGATTAACAAAAAACAGACTTTCAGGAGGAATACAAAAATCAGGATGAGCGGTCAGCATTAACCGCAAAAGCGTTGTTCCAGAACGTTCCATCCCAAAAATAAAAAGTGGCTGATTTTGTTGAGACAAAGATTCCATAGTGTGTCGATGAAGGTAGAGTTTATTTTTAAACTTGATCAATATAGCACCTTGACTTGTCTCAGCTTGCTTAGCTGATCTGTCCTATGGAGTTCAGTTGATTACTTATACTATGCTTAATTAGCTTGAGTTAATTTAAAACTGTTAATTGCCAATTTTAAATTTTTATTTTCAATTAATGAACACCCAATACTGATAAGTAGCAACGGAACTCACTATCAGCTTTTGACTATCTAATTCCCACTCCAATAGATAGCCCTAGTCTAGTATAGCACTACCCATTAAGATTAGGACATTTGTAAACTCCGAAACCTAGTCCTAGCTTACTTCTGACTTCTGACTTCTGACTTCTAACTTGCGCGTAGCGCTATAACTGTGAGCCAAAAAGGGATTACAGCAGTAGATTTAGGATACAGCATGCACCAGGACTGCAGGATTTTTAGTTTATTTGCCAAACCTTTAGGGTTTCTCTGTGTCGTTGAATCCTGACTGCCTGACAGAAGTTCTCGAAAGCCTACAAGAACGGGATCTTTAAAAGCTCAGCTTATGCCCGCACTCGGACTAGGATTCGTTGGTGTTCGCGTAGCGTCGGGCTTTGCCCGAATCGCT
>NZ_JAAHHZ010000300.1:0-5544 GCF_010672005.1 Moorena sp. SIO4A5
TCGCTAATCGCTGATAGCTGATAGCTGATAGCTGAATGCTTACGAAACCCTTATGCCAAGGAGACAGCCAAGATGGCTATCCCACATATAACTAATAGATAACTTGAGACAAAATTGAACAAAAAAAATCCCCAGCGGGTAGCTGAGGGATCAGTCAGGGTGCATCTACTATTTCTTAATCCTTCATTGCTCTGTCTCGATCCGGAAGAAATTAGAAATCGGTACGCCAAATCAGAAGCCAAGTTGTGAAACCGTTTGACCCTGATCTAAACAAACTACCCCTTTCAGGCATACGTCCCTTTATATTCTATCCACACATACATCCCAAAATGGTTATATATTCCACACATCCCACACTTCCCGCACGAAGTACCTCATCCAATTGAAAACTGCTATAAGATTGGATAAGTTCTATATACCAGAAAGCACGATGGAAAGTATTAAAGTAATCTCCCATGTGGGGTCTGATGGCATTTTACATCTCGACGTTCCAGTAGGGATAACGAACAAAGAATTAGAAGTTATGGTGATTGTTAACCCATTAAAATCATCCTTAAAAGTAGAAACACCCCAAGGCTGGATGCCTGGTTTTTTTGAGGAAGTAATTGGGGGTTGGGCTGGAGAACCGTTACAGCGGGGGCAGCAGGAAGAGTTTGAGACAAGGGAGAGTCTATTTTGAGCTACCTTTTGGATACCAATGTTTGCATTCGGCTGTTGAACAATACCAGTCCGGCGGTGACATCTCGCCTTGCTACCGAACAACCAGAGACTATTTTTATCAGCTCCATAACCGAAATGGAGTTATATTACGGTGCTTATCGTAGTGCCAAACAGTCAATAAATTTAGCACTTTTGCAACGATTTTTCAGTCAGTTTAGGATTCTACCGCTAGACACCAATCCTGCCAGAATAGCAGGACAAATTAGGGCTGATTTAGCAGCTAGGGGAACACCAATCGGACCTTATGATTTACAAATCGCTGCGATCGCCCTTGCTAATGATTTAATTGTGGTTACCCATAATACGGCTGAATTTAGCAGAGTTCGTGGACTACGCATTGAAGATTGGGAGCTGGACTAGCTTTTAAGCAAATACTACTAGAGAAAGTTGACAAATAATTGGTATGAGAGTTTAAAACAAAAAGCCATCATTTGACCGCTGACCGCTGACCGCTGACCGCTGACCGCTGACCACTAAATGGTTACCTAAAAATTCCCGAAAACTATCATTTCAAAATCAATAGCTCTCCAGTAATTTTCAATCCTCTTTGAGTTTTATCAAAGACACTAAATCGGTCTTTCCTAACTCTAGCCAGCCTAACTCATGAGGGGGTTTTTCTATCGCCCTCGTCCTAGTTAGTTGCAGGGTTTGCCCCAGCAGCGGAAGATTACTTAAGCCAATTAAAATAGCTACACTAAAGCTGATGATCGCATCCGCCTGAGGCCAGTTGAAAATTCCAACCGCCAAAGCAGCTATTATAGTGCCGATTGAGCCAACTACGTCTGCCAGTACATGCAAAAATGCACCACGCAGATTGAGGTCTTGCTCAGTATTTTCCCCTAGCCAATAGAGGTTAATGCTGTTGATCACTACGCCAATTAACGCAGTGACTAGCATCGGCAAACTGAGGATTTCCTCAGGTGTCCCTTGCAGATGGGCGATCGCTTCTCGCCCAATCCATACAGACATAGCCACTAGACCGATACTATTGATCAGACCAGCCAAAACCTCAATCGGTTGATTGCTCATTTGCTTTCGAGACTTCGAGGAGCCTTGAGCCAGCCATGCAGCAAGCAAAGCAATACTCATTGCTACAATATCTGCCAGCATGTGAGCCGAATCAGCTTTGAGAGTTAAACTGTGGCTAACAAAGCCGACAACCATTTCGAGTAAAGCAAAGATTGTGATTAATACAATCACCCTCTTCAACCGCTGAACCTTACCCAGAGATACGCTGGTCTGGCACAAACAACCTAATCTGTTGCAATTGAGCATAGTTTAAATTACTTTGGTTAGTCAACTGGGAAAATAGTCTTGCCTCGGAAAATAGTTTCCTGCACCTTGATATCAATGATATCCATTGGCTCAACGTCCAGAGGATTGTCAGAAATACTCACAAAATATATTGTTTTTTAATAGAAATTTCCATGATTAAATTTTCTTTATATAGAGAAATTTTTTCCCTAATACAACATAAGTAAATCTGAGTAAAAACTTGTTATCACAAGTTTAATTAATGTCTATAACACTAATCTTATACTGTTGTCAAGCCAATGATAATTTTAAACAATATGAGCCTTAAATACCATATAGCCAAACCTATTTTATTGTCAAAATTTAGTTTTCTTGAAAAATTTAATTTTAAGGAATTATATTTGAGATAGTACCAAAGTCTATCAACGCTTCTTGATGCAGTCGCTCATGGGGGAAACCCCCTTTGGCGGCGCTGCATCGCTTTACTATGCTTAACGTACCGCCGTTTAAGTGACCTCAACAAGTTGATAAGATCACAACTTTATTGATTAAATTTTCACAACTTTATTGTATTACACACATATTACAAACTAGGCGACTCAGTAGGTAAGACACCGTCATATGAACAACTAAGGGACTTGCGTGTAAAAAAAAATACCAATTCAAGTAGGGTGGGCAAAGTATAGCAGAAGTCAGAAGTTAGAAGTCAGAAGTCAGAAGTAAAACTCTTGCGCTTACTTAGGTTTGAGACTTTTGTCATGTCCTAACTGCCCTGGCGACTGCTATAATATTATCTAGAAGACTCATTTGAACCAAACTGTGTCTTGATGCAAAGCGCGAGTGGGGGAAACCCCCTTTGGCGGCGCTGCATCGCTTTTTGCCCACCCTACAAACTCCCAAATTAGTTTTTTAAGTTTTTTAAGGTTTTCATCCTATTTATACTTTTTGTATTATTACAAAAGGAAGGAGCCAGAAGCCAGCGCGAAGATTCGACAACTGGCGCTGGCTTCTGGCTCCTTCCCTTAGACTTCCTTCTAGAGAATTTTGAGGAAATGCCGGAAAAACTCCAAAATTTCCTCTGTCCCCCAGATTAACCAGATGGGGAGATGGGGAGATGGGGAGATGGGGAGATACCGAAAAGTAGGGCAAGAGCCAAGAGGCAAGAGTTAATAAAGTATAGCGCTGCATCACTGCTCCCTGTTCCGGTGATCCGCTGTTCCCTGTTCCCTGTTCCCTGTTCCCTGTTCCCTGTTCCCTATTCTCTATAAAAATGTATCTCACCTAATTTAAAACCGTTTATTCTAAGATACTGTGTGTTAGGCATTTTAATTCTTTACTAAAAATTAACAATATCTTCTAATTTTCTTTAACACTAATATCTTGACAGTTGTAAACTAGTATTAGCTATCGTTACAAAAGAAAACTATTTCGGTGTCGCCATTGAGAGTAATACTACTCAAATTTAAAGTGCCTTTGTCAATCAAATAGGATGACCTATTATCTCCTTTATTAACGGAGACTTAGAGACTAGTTCGTTTTCCCTTTATTACACAGGGATGATTTACCCTGTTTCGTTATTTTTATAGTCATAAACAACAGAATAAACCACAAAAAATGGTAATGTGACCTGTTTTATTTTTCCAGTATTAAACAGGGGTGATTTGACTTGATTGGTTCTCAAAAATTACTAAAAATTTACTAAATTTTAATTACTAATGAATGCATCTACTCCTGTTCAAATCAACCCATCCAATGGAAATGGTGAGACTGTACCTAGTATCATCAGCAGCAATTTCTCAACCAATTTATCAACACAGTTTAACTATGGTGATGCTGTCGAAAAGTCCTTCTTATTTTATGAAGCTCAGCGCTCTGGTAAACTTCCAGAGGACAATCGCATCCCATGGCGCGGGGATTCTGGCCTCAACGATGGTGCTGATGTAGGAGTTGACCTCACTGGCGGTTATTACGATGCTGGGGACCACGTCAAGTTCGGCTTCCCCATGGCTGCTGCCATGACTATGCTAGCTTGGGGGGCAATCGAATATCAAGATGCCTACCAGCAAATGGGTCAATGGGATGAGGCGTTGGATGCCATTAAATGGGGTACCGATTACATACTCAAAGCCCACATCACAGACAGTAACGGTCAAACCCAAGAGTTCTGGGCACAGGTTGGATCCGGTGAAATCGACCACAGCGTCTGGGCACCGCCGGAAACCATGACCATGGCGCGACCAGCCTACAAAATTGATCCGTTAAATCCAGGTTCTGACCTAGCTGGTGAATCCGCTGCTGCCTTAGCTGCTGCCTCAATTGCCTTCCAATCTACAAACAGCAGCTACGCTAATCAACTACTCACAAACGCCAAAGCCCTATTTGACTTTGCCGAGACCTATCAGGGTAACTACTCTGACTCTATCGCCGATGCTGCTATTTTCTACAATTCTTGGAGTGGCTACGAAGACGAACTAGCCTGGTCTGCAAGTTGGCTGTACAAAGCAACCGGTGACCAGACCTACTTGGATAAAGCCGAAAGTTACTATCTAGGTATTGATCCGACTCAGACTCAATCTTGGGATCAAAAAGTCTATGGTACTGGCATCCTCCTTGCTCAGGAAACTGACGAAGATAGGTACCGTATCGAAGTAGAACGCTGGCTGGACTACTGGAGTGACGACAGTGGTGAAGGTATCGAATATACTGAGGGTGGACTAGCTTGGTTCAATGACTGGGGTTCCCTACGATATGCTGCCAATACCGCTTTCCTTGCTGGTATTTATAGTGATACCGTTAATGATGGTAATGGTCGTTACTCCGATTTCGCAGCTGATCAAATTGACTACATTCTTGGGGATAATCCCAATAATTTCAGTTATGTCGTGGGTTTTGGCCACAATTCTCCCAAGAATCCCCACCATCGTGGAGCCCATGGTTCCACCACCAATGACATCGAATCACCAACGGACAACCTCAACATTCTCTATGGTGCATTGGTGGGTGGTCCCTCTGAACCAGACGATAATGCCTATGTCGATGATCGAACTAACTATGCCATTAATGAAGTCGCTCTTGACTACAACGCTGGCTTCACTGGTGCTCTTGCCCGTATGTACCGTGAACAGAATCAACTCAGTCTGGGTTCTAACCTTGAACCAGTAGTGTCTACAGTAGATCCAATCACTGACTCCATCATGGAACTGTCCCCCGCCGGGGAATTCTAAACCGTTTATTACCAGGTTTTTCGATTATTTTAGTACATATATACACAAAGTTAACTTCTAGGGAAAAAAAAATATTAGGCTTCTTGCATAATTATCCAAACAGAGGTGGATAGCTCTTATAGATACCTACTTACAATCTCTAAAAAATTCAGGAGCAACTTTCATGAATACATTAATCGGCGGTCCAGGTAATGACACTCTAGTAGGAGACAACTGTGACGATAACCTGATCGGGGGTGCTGGCAATGACAGCTTACGAGGTTTGGGTGGCAATGACCTTCTTGATGGGGGTGCTGACAATGACACCCTGGAAGGGGGTGCTGGCGAAGATTTACTTGATGGCAGA
>NZ_JAAHHZ010000301.1:0-5517 GCF_010672005.1 Moorena sp. SIO4A5
TTAGACAATTCCGTCCTGTTACTGATGACCCTGACTCCTGGCAAGCTGCAAAAGATATATTTCATCGTGAAACTAAAATTTTGGAGATTATCTGTCAGCATGACCAAGTTGCCAAAATTTTAGATTGCCTAGAAATTGACCATAGCTTCTACATAGTTCAAGATTTCATCCCTGGACGACCCCTGAGTGAGGAACTCAATCAACCCTGGAGTGAAAGCAGGGTAATCAATCTGCTACAAGAGGTTTTAGAGATTTTGGCATTTGTCCATGGTCAAGGGGTGATTCATGGTGATATCAAGCCAGACAATCTGATCAGACGATCAGACGATAGCAAATTAGTTTTAACTGACTTTAGCGGTATTAAGCAGGTACGGACACCATTAGTTGGTGTTCAATTTAGTGCCATAGCGGCTTTGGGCGCATTCGGGTATATACCAACAGAGCAAATTCTCGGTAAACCTCGTCCCTGTAGTGACCTATATGCTGTAGGGATGATTGCCATTGAGGCACTCACAGGACTCAAACCCATACACCTAGAAGAAGACCCATTAACCGGAGAAGCCCTTTGGCAGGACTACGCCACAGTCACTAAAGATTTCGCTGGCATTATTCAGCAGATGGTGCGCTATTACTTCAAAGACCGTTACCAGTCTGCTGATCAGGTTTTGGAGGCACTCCATTCCTTAACTAGTTCTAAATCATCTATAAACTTATCAATGTCTTCAGCACCACCAACATCCCCAAACCCCTACAAACAAAAAACTGAGGATACTCTGGGTGAGCCAATTGAACCAGAGACTCTTCCAACAGAGGAAACAGAGGAAACAACTGAGGATACTCTGGGTGAGCCAATTGAACCAGAGACTCTTCCAACAGAGGAAACAGAGGAAACAGAGGAAATTTATTATCCCTCTATGCCTACTATTCCTACCAGAAAGTCTAGTGGACTTAATCTCACCGCCATGGGAGTTTCCACATCTGTAGCCTTATTAGTAGTAGCTGGAGGCTACTTGTTCTCATGGGGTGGCAACCAGGCAGAAGCTAAGCTAGCACAAGCTGAGCAAAAGTACCAGGAAGGGGATTTAGACGCAGCACTGAAGCTGGTAAAATCTATTCCCGCAGATAGTGAAAACTATCAAGATGCTCAAAATGCGATCGCTCAGTGGAAAAAAGATTGGCAAGATGCCAAAGCCCTATTTCCCCAGATAAAAACTGCCTTTGAGCAACAGAAATGGGTAGAGGTAATTGAGCAAGCTAGTCAGATTCCTAATATTGTCTTCTGGCAACAGCAAATAGAACCTATGGTCAGCCAATCTCAAGCTAATCTTGAGAAGGAAGCTTACCAGTTACTACAGCAGGCTTACAACCAGGCTATCGATAGAGACTTTACTGGTGCACTCAACACATTTAAACAAATCCCAAAGGGAACAAAAGCCTACGCTACAATTCAACAAAAAATTCCGGAGTACACTCAAAAGCGAAACATAAAAGCAAACTTCCTTCTTCAGCAGGCTTACAATCGAGCTGCTCAGAAAGACTTTACCAATGCATTGGTATATTTGAAAAAAATTCCTCAAAATACCGATGCCTATCCTAAGGCTCAGGAAAAAATTGTTGACTATACCGCTAAGCAAGAAATTCGGGCTAAGTATCTCTCAAAGATGGCTTATAACCAAGCTGTTTTAAAGAACTACACTAAGGCTTTGGATTATTTGAAACAAATTCCTAAAGGTACCTCCGTCTATGCCAGTGCTCAAGCCACAATTCAGCAGTATGCTCGATAAGCTATTGTGCCGTTAAACTGTCTATTATTGAAATCAAATAAAAAAGATATATCCCAGTGCCCTTTTGCCGTAAGCTATCAGCTATTAGCTGATAGCTTACTTGTTTTACCCTACAGGAGTTAATTGATATTTACTACTAGCAACTAACCTGGGATTGCGATTCATTGCTACTTCTATAAAAGCAGGACTTTCTTTGTGCACTACTTCGGGAAATTTGCCCGAATTAGCCATAACTTTTCTACCTGGTGCGTAAGCTTCGATCACATTACCGCTCACAGAACACATTACCATTAAATAGTCACAAACTGGGCATTCAGTTTTGGTGACCTGATCTCCAGCACAAGCATAATGTGATGCTTGAGAACCGATTAAGTAGTGACGTTGAGCCATATTCCCACAGTTGGGACATCGGACTGATTGAGTTGTCTCCATTGCCGATTCTCCTCATTTACATGTCATGGCTTGAAGGAAATAAGTCAGACTTAAACTCAGAATTCAGAAAGTTTTTTAAATTTTTATGTTTTTAATTAAACCTAAAGTTGCTGTTCAAGTGCGGCAGTAAATTTTTCATAGTCAGCAACTCCTACAATAGTTTCTACCACTTCACCGCCCTTAAAAATCAGCACCGCAGGAATGCTGCGGATACTGTATTTTTTTGCAGTAGCTTTGTCGGCATCAATATCGATTTTTACTACCTTAACGCGATCTTTGTACTCTTCATAAAGTTTATCCATTAAAGGACCAATTTTACGACATGGACCACACCAAGGGGCTGTAAAATCAACGACAACTGGAACTTCAGAGGTTAAAAGTGCATCAAATTCACTGTCTTTGATGTAAGCAACTGTACTCATGATATATTCTTGAAATTTTTTAAAACTACCACAAATTTATAGTCAACGGTAAAGGGTAAAAAGTCAATAACAGTCAAGATGGTTACCCCTTTTATCTTCCTTTAATAAAGAAGGGCGGTTAATCGGTTTGAATAGCTGTAATAACCAGGATGGCTAAGGCTATAGTTTGGTTTACCATGGTTATATGAAGTTGCTTGATGCATTAAATTATGGCTGCTGAGGAATTAGAAAGGGATAGCCTGATCGAAAGGCTAAACCGAGGTAGACAAGCGAAGGCAACTATGGGTGGCTATGCAGGTTATGGTTCACCGGCCTTCGGTCAACGCGCCCTAAATGGTGAGTTAGTGGATGATCCCCAAGAACAGCATGTAATTGAGTTAATTCGCCGTCACCATAAATCGGGCAAGTCATTACAACAAATCGCTAACTGGCTCAATCACCATGGCTATACAACCAAGCGTGGTCAGCAGTGGAAACGAATCTCGGTTAAGCGGGTTTTAGACCGGCTATACGGTAGAACCCCTAGGGTGTCTAGTTTGCCTCAAAACCCCAGTCAAGGGAACTTAAATCAGTAAGTAAATCAGTAAGCTCCAAGCTGGTAAAGTAGTTAGAACACCTGAAACAGAACGTTAGATAAGCCAGGGTACCTGATCGGACAATCCCATCGGACAATCCCATCGGACAATGCCATCGGACAATTGCCAAGCTAGGTCAGCAATGCCTAATTATTTGCCCCTAAGCCCAAATGGTGAAAGTCCCAGTATCCCTGGCAACCTATAAAAGCCAAAAGCTATGTCATATAAGGGTTAAAGATTATTTTGCTGTAACATCTATTTATTATATACCTTTATACAAGTTATGTGCATATTATTTCTGGATTTGCGGGATTTGTCCGTAACATCCCTCTAAAAAAACCCAGGCTCAGTAAATACACCAGCGCCATAGTGTGTAGCGGTTGGCGGCGGTCGTAGGTCACGGAAGTTCACGTATCAAATTAATTATGCAACTCAACGATCGACTTATCTGCGCCCCAACCCTAGAAGAGGCAATAGATCATCAGCCTTTGATCGTTGCTCCTGACACCCTCCTAATCGACGTAATTGCTTTGATGAGTCAGGAGGGAGGCAAAAGTTGTTCATTGCCCAATTTATACTCACCATCAGACCAGCTCAGCATTCGTGAGCCACGGTCTAGCTGCGTTTTGGTAATGCACTCAGACAAGTTGCTGGGAATATTTACTGAGCGCGATATTGTCCGGCTAACAGCTAATGGCATTAACTTTCAAGAGGTAACAGTAGCTGAGGTCATGGCACAGCCGGTGATTACGTTTCCTCAAACTGCTTGTCGGGATATCTTTGCTGCCTTATTTATATTTCGTCGGTTTCGGATTCGCCACTTACCAATTGTGGATGATCACGGTCAGCTCGTGGGTGTTGTTTCACCAGAGCGAATTCGCCAGGTCTTGCGACCAGCCAATCTGCTCAAGTTACGACGGGTATCAGAAGTGATGACCCCCCAGGTGGTTAATGCGCTTCCAACTGTCTCAGTATTGAGTTTAGCCCGACTCATGAATAAGCACCGAGTTAGTTGTGTGGTCATTACCTCCGACCATGGAGAGGATATCTGTATGCCAGTGGGGATTGTCACAGAGCGGGATATTGTCCAATTTCAGTCTCTCAAGCTGAATTTGTCTAAAGTCCAGGCTCAGGATGTGATGAGTACACCTCTATTTCTGCTGAGTCCTGAGGATTCTCTATGGACAGCTCATCAGGAAATGCAAAAGCGTCGTGTGCGGCGATTGGTGGTGTCTTGGAATTGGGGTAAAGAAATTGGTATTGTCACCCAAACAACCCTGCTGCGAGTGTTTGACCCAATGGAAATGTATGGCATTGTGGAGACATTGCAGCAAACCGTTGAGCAATTAGACCCAGCCAAAGAATCCGTGAAC
The DNA here is from genome assembly GCF_010672005.1 of Moorena sp. SIO4A5. NCBI lineage: Bacteria > Bacillati > Cyanobacteriota > Cyanophyceae > Coleofasciculales > Coleofasciculaceae > Moorena > Moorena sp. SIO4A5. Next base: position 4,587 of record NZ_JAAHHZ010000301.1, read on the forward strand.
AAATCCCACAAAGCCATTCCCCCTGGTGAGGAGTTTGGGAAGATGGCAGAAAATGCGATCGCTTTATCAGGAGATAGGTTTAATCATAAATCAGAGTCACCCAACACAGACCAAAACACAGACCAAAACAGAAAACTAACAGTAATTTTGTCAAAACCGATAGAGGGTCAAGGATTAAATCATTCCCAACAGTGTGAGGATTTCAACTATCCCAAAAGTAACTTGAGCACCAGTCAAGATTATCAACTGTGTATCTTGCTCAACACTATTCAAGCTATTCTAGAAAACCTAGCTAACCACTCTAACCTATCATCAGAATTACGTCAAAGCCAGCTTAATTCAGCCTTAGATCATCTTGATCAAATGCGAGAGCTAATACAGAAAGCCCAAAACCAGTCTTGTCAGGATCAGGTCGTGGTAGATCAAGTAGGTACTTCTAGCAGTTAAGCTAATCCAGATTTAAGGGGCATATTTGACTTGGTCTGAATTTGTTGAAGGGTGTTCGCCGTAGGCGTCCCTTGTTGAGTAGGTTAACGGTTAACAAAAACTAATTGGAATTCCTTGAGTGCTGGTAAAAAGTTTTTGTTTTCATGACCAGGGCGCGTCAGTTTAATCAGGGAAAAACGTTGGATAGGAGTTAGTTCTGCCCACTGTTGAGTAGTTACTACGACTCCCAATTCCATAGCTTTTTCCGCCACGGTAGATGGAATTACCTGAGAATTCATCCAGGGAGCTTGGGGATCAACAGGTAAATTAGAAGCGGGTTTTCCTGTATAGTTTATAACTAGGTGTTGAACATAGTCTGCATACTTTTGGATTGACTCGGTCGTAGTGCAGGGTATCTCTACCAGTTGCTGACGCTCGTGTTGATTAAACTGATGCCAGTGGCTCAGTTTAAGTTTGATGCCGCAAGTATCTAATTTCATCCGCA
>NZ_JAAHHZ010000302.1:0-5507 GCF_010672005.1 Moorena sp. SIO4A5
CAGGTCGGTTTCAATCTGTTTTTCAAACCGTTTAGTTCTTTGGTTGAGGAAGTCTTCCAAAAACTTGATACTATCGTCTTCGAGACTATATTCACGGATTTTGTTTAGCCAGTAGTCATAGTTGTAGTCATTGGTAGCGATCGCATTTTTGTGATCCTTCATGTCTCGCAGATAACCAGCATACTCAAAGGTCTTGGATGGCATGTCGGTCAGTTTCTGCTTCAGTTGCTCTAGCCGTGTGTCTCGCTGCGTTGCCAATTCCTTGAAATCTGTAACCTCTTCTTCTAGTTGGCTATAGAGTCCTCTAGTTTGGCGATAACACCAACGGGCTTGATCATAAGCAAACAGGATTTTACTGCGACAGCACAACAGATGGAAAAAAGACAAGGAAGTCTTTTCAACCAGCTTTAAGGTTTCTGGGTGACGGTTTAACCAGACCAGAACGTGACATTGCTCCGTTGGTTTCTCTTTACCGTTGTCATAGGCAAAAATTGGGCTACCAAATAACTGCCCAGATGCCATAAATTGGGGTTTTTGGTCGCTTCCCTGGAAAAAACCATCCACACAGGCATCGGCTAACGTTCTATCTTCATCCGGAGTGCCCACGGCTTCCCCATAGAGCACTAAGGTTTGTCCCAAGGAAGCTTGAATGTTGGTGGCTAGGAGGCACTCTTCGGGATTGAAGTGACTAAATTCACTGGCTGCAACGGTATTCTGGCAAGACAGGGTTAGGTCAAGGGCATAAGTATCATGAATTTTAACCGGATCAACCTGGACGGTTAGGGGAGAGCCTGCTAGTTGCAGTGGTGCAGTGTAGGTTTTGTCATCATCATCTAATAGTTCTATGTAACGGCTTGCGATCGCTGTTTGGCTGGAAGGGGATAGTATTTTTTCCGGTAAAGATTCCAGGTCTGGGATAGCTAGGGGTTCGCTGAGCTTAGCACAGTGTTGCCACAACTGATCCGCATCCGGTCGCAACTGTTCCGGTTCTTGACTTAAGTCTTGGCAGAGATGAAACCCATAAAGGGTGACGCTGGGGTTTTTGAGTCGCAAGGCGGTATCACTCATCAGCGGGAGTGTTGGGTTTTTCGGTTTCTAGGGAAGTACTCTGACGGATAGCGTTGCGTAGTTCTTCTGTCAAGTTCTTTTCATACTCAGCTTTGGCTTCAGGAGTGGGGACAGTGCCTCCAATTCCCTTCTCACCAATTGGTTCATGATCTGGGAGACTTCTACGTACTTGCTGCAAAGCAGTATTAATTTCTGGTAGTTTATTGCACCAATCTAAGAGTAATTTTGATATTTCTTGAAAATTTTCTGGAATCTTTTCCAAGAGAGTTTGTCTGTCTTGAGTATTCAACAGGTCTGGATTATTTTTTATTAAAATTGTAAACGCTTTAACGTTTTTTTGTGCAAATGTCATGTTAAATTATCCCAATTTAATTACTATAAACTACTAGTTGCCAATGGCAACGAAAGCTGCCCAATGGTAGGGGTTCTGAAAAGGTTTTTCCATAGAACCTAGGTTATAAAAGCAGTCGCCTAACTGTTCTCGGTGACTCAGACTCAAGGGCAAATGCTTTGCCCACTCCTCTAATTCTCCTTTGGTACTATCCCGAAGCCAGAGTTGCGCTTGGTTAAGGGCAACCGCTAAAGTCATCTGCTCTCCCAGATTCTGATAAAATTTAATCATCAACAACGCTGTCGATAAATCGTTTACCTTCCACAGGCTACTAACCACTGCTGGACTCCCCGCCACTAGGAAACCACTGGGTAACCCAATGTATTCATCGCTGATGTTATTGTAATCAATTAATCCGGTTTCACAAGCGGAAAGGGTGACCAGGCGACATTGTTTTAATTGTAACTCAAAGACATCATCGATAGTCAAACATTTCTCTAGGTCATATTTTTCATCTTCTACCCGTAAATAGCGCTCCGGATTGGGTTCAGCAGATGCCGGTTTGCGGGCATTTGCCAGAATTAGAGCCGATTTCCGTGGTTCTTCGTAGTTAAAGTAACCGTGACAGCTAAAATGGACATAGTGGAATGTGTTGAGAGGTTTGCTATCTATGGCGGCTTTGGTGGCAGCGTTTTCCACTAGGACTTCTGTATCTGGTGGTGGATTGAAGTAGCTTTTGATTACGTCTACTTCCATAGGAGTGTATTGTAAATCAGCACTGGGGTTTTGAACCGCAAACAGGTGGGTAAACTCTTCTGGGCGTTTTCTGGTTTCAGTAAGTTGGAGTAGTTGACAGCTAGGGGCGTAACTTACCCCTGCTGGAAAGCGATCCATCAGAATTTTAGAGTTACCTTCTCCCTGCTGAGTGTTGATAGGTAAAGCATGAAGGGGCAACAAATGTAAATACTGATGGGGGATTAAAATTAAGCGTTCGCACTCTGGGGGAATCTGCTGAATGATGTCATCTATATGAATAATTTTTGCCAACAGATGGAGGCGAGTATTCAGACGGCGTTGCCAATGGTATTTTTTGGTGTAGTAGGCTCTGAGATAACCTTTGAGCCATTTTATTAATTTGTCTAAGTCTTGTGGCTCAGATTCCCAAACGATAGGCTGCTGGGTTTGGCGGGTAAAGATGAACGTGAGCAGCTTATCCCCTGTACTGTAAAATTCTACAATGGCAGTGTTGTCATCCAACTTGTTCTGGAATTGCTCAAACTTAAAACCAGAACCAATGGGTAAGTAGCGGTCTTGTAATTCATTACGCTGCTGTCGCAATTCTTGGAGACGTTGTGCTAAGACTTTTGGATTTTCAGCTTTGCCCTGTTGGATTTGATTTTGACCTGCGGCTATTTCATCCCTATATTGTTCTAGTTGAGTGGCAACATCTACAGGAAAGATGGTTTTCAGGTCACGGCTGAGAATCTCTTCAACTAAATTGCCAGTTTTGCTCCGTTCAACATAGTCAATAGCTTCAGTGATATTAGTTAAGGCTAGGCAGGTTTCTACCATGCCTCGATAGCTTTTGTTGTTCTTTTCAGCTAGTTTAGTCTTGTATTCTTCCACTCCAGAACCAGAAATAATTTCATCTCGCAGGAATTCTACGGTTTTAATGGCAGCATCAAAAGCCTTGTAAGCTTCCGGGAAATTTTGAGCATCTCGGTAAGCAAAACCAAGGTTATTTTTACTTTCTAGATACTCTTGGGGAAAAGCTTGACGGGTGTTTACTTCTAAAGCGGATTGTAAGCAAGTTATGGCCTCTTCTAAGTTTTTTGCTTTCTCCCCTTTGATGCGGTAATAGTAAGCACCACCGAGATTATTTTGTGTCCTTGCCCAATCAATAGGAAATGCCTCAAAGGTACTGACTCTTAGAGCCTGTTGGTAACAAGCGATGGCATCTTCTATATTCTGCGCTTTATCACCTTTTATTCGTTGATAGTAAGCAGCACCGAGATTAGTTTGTGTCCTTGCCCAATCAATAGGAAATGCCTCAAAGGTACTGACTCTTAGAGCCTGTTGGTAACAAGCGATGGCATCTTCTATGTTCTGTGCTTTCTCCCCTTTGATTCGGTCATAGTAAGCAAGAGCGAGATTAGTTTGTGTCGTTGCCCAATCTTCAGGAAATGCCTCAAAGGTACTGACTTTAAGAGCCTGTTGGAAACAAGCGATGGCATCTTCTATATTCTGTGCTTTCTCCCCTTTGATTCGGTCACGGTAAGCAAGAGCGAGATTAGTTTGTGTCCTTGCCCAATCTTCAGGAAATGCCTCAAAGGTTCTGACTTTAAGAGCCTGTTGGAAACAAGCGATGGCTTGTTCTATATTCTGTGCTTTCTCCCCTTTGATTCGGTTACCGTAAGTAGCACCGAGATTAGTTTGTGTCGTTGCCCAATCTTCAGGAAATGCCTCAAAGGTACTGACTCTTAGAGCCTGTTGGAAACAAGCGATGGCATCTTCTATATTCTGTGCTTTCTCCCCTTTGATTCGGTTATAGTAAGCAGCACCGAGATTAGTTTGTGTCCTTGACCAATCTTCAGGAAATGCCTCAAAGGTTCTGACTTTAAGAGCCTGTTGGAAACAAGCGATGGCTTGTTCTATATTCTGTGCTTTCTCCCCTTTGATTCGGTTACAGTAAGCATTCCCGAGATTAGTTTGTGTCGTTGCCCAATCTTCAGGAAATGCCTCAAAGGTACTGACTTTAAGAGCCTGTTGGAAACAAGCGATGGCATCTTCTATATTCTGTGCTTTCTCCCCTTTGATTCGGTTACAGTAACCATTACCGAGATTATATTGTGTATTTGCCCATTCAATAGGAAAAGCCTCAAAGGTAAAAACTCTTAGAGCCTGTTGGTAACAAGCGATGGCATCTTCTATATTCTGTCCTTTCTCCCCTTTGATTCGGTTACAGTAAGCATTCCCGAGATTAGTTTGTGTCGTTGCCCATTCAATAGGAAATGCCTCAAAGGTTCTGACTGTTAGAGCCTGTTGGTAACAAGCGATGGCTTGTTCTATATTCTGTGCTTCTTCCCCTTTTATTCGGTCACCGTAAGCAGCACCGACATTAGTTTGTGTCGTTACCCATTCAACCGGAAAATCTTCACGGGTGAAAACAGTTAGTGCGACTTCATAGCCAGTGATGGCAATTTCCATAGTGCTGGCTTTGTCACCCAAGGGTAATTGTGCAATTAGATTGCTTAAATTTAAAATAACTGCTGCTAAGTATTTTGCTTCATCTGGTTCCGCTTCCGCTAGGATAGTTGTTGCCCAATCCCGCAACTTTTCTGCTAAAGTCTGATTAAGTTTGTCTGTATTTGTTTCCAGTAATGGGTAAACTACCTGCGCATCACCATTACTGTCTGCAGTTGCTTGTAGTACCTGTAAGAGAAAGTAAACTTGGCCATCAGATGTATTCTCAGCCATTGCCATCCACTGCTATACAATAGTTATTCAAAAAATAGACTTATTTAAAGCACCCTGGATTTACCAATCTTCCGCCATTGGCAAAACTGTCTGCTGCTATCCCTTAGGAAAAGGCAAGAGGCAGAACCTCGTCAATTATAGCATTCCTAAGAAGTCAGAAGTCAGAAGTCAGAAGTCAGAAGTCAGAAATCAGAAGTCAGAAGTGGGTAGTGCTGTATTAATATCTAACATACGAGTACCCATTAACCGCAAACGAGTACTAGTTTATCGCAAACGAGTACTCGTTTATCACATACCAGTACTCGTTTCTCGTTAACTAGTACTGGTGTATAACAAACGGGTACTGGTGTATAACAAACGGCTAACCGTTTATCACATACCAGTACTCGTTTCTCGTTAACTAGTACTGGTGTATAACAAACGGGTACTAGTTTTTCGTTAAACTGTACTTGTTTATCATTTAACAGTACTAATTTATCAGTAACTAGTACTTGTTGCTAATCGACTAGTACTTTTGTATTAAAAACCGGTACTGTTTTGTTCTTAACGAGTACCATTTCCTCACATGGTAAGAGGGAATAGGGAATAGGGAGCAGGGAGCAGGGAGCAGGCAATAGGCATGCTAGCAATA
>NZ_JAAHHZ010000303.1:0-5497 GCF_010672005.1 Moorena sp. SIO4A5
CCTTCCCAAACTTCTTCCATGACCATGACAAAACCAGGCAGCACTGATTCATCCCCCTTCACCGTAGCTGGATTGTCCAACTGCTCCACTTCTACCCCAGGACGGTAAATATATACTTGACGACTATTTGGCTCAATCAACCACCCCAACAGAGCGCCATTTGACCTGTACTCTTCCATCTTTTCCTTAAGACTCTTCACCCTATCACTGGGAGAGCGCAACTCAATCACAAAATCTGGGCACAGAGGAATAAACTTTTTCCTTTGTTGAGGCGTTAGGGCTTCCCACCTGTCTTTTTTGACCCAAGAAGCATCAGGGGAACGTTCTGCACCATTGGGCAGCTTAAAGCCACCAGAAGAATCAAATACCTTGCCTAGCTTTGTTTGGCGATTCCACAACTGTAGCTGAAAATTAATGTTGGAATTTTTTTGAGATGTTTCACCTCCTGTGGGGGGCATAACAATTATTTCTCCGTCTAATGTGCGCTCAATTCGTAAATCTCGATTAATCTGACAAAACTCAAAAAATTGGTCATCATCCATAGCCCATGCCGGGGGCATCTTCAACACAATGGGATTGGTTTCAACAGCTGTGGTGGCTACTTTCATGACGATCTCTACTTCCCGCACAAAAGAGTTTCTTCTATTCTAGTTAACAAAAATACGCAGTTTTTAACCTAAAAACCCAGCTAAGCTGCACGTCACTCCGCACAATTGGAGATTTTAGCACCTCCGTTCCGTTCGGAAACTTGAGTAATTTAACGGTAATGGTAGCAGCAACTACTCCTATTTACCGTAGAGGTAGAAATCTTACTTGTCTAGCTAGTAAGCGATGGACGCGCGTCCCGCTTTCAGCGATCGCGTATTCCCATTGGATTAAAACGTTGTTCAGCCTCCTGCTGAATTGCATCTCTCTGACGTTGACGTTCTACCAGATAGGTATGAACCTCATCTTGATGTCTGAGGTAGTAACCGATAACCAAGTAGATATCTGGTAGTTGTAGGGATGGATATTGCTCTGCGATTTCCTCTGGTGTGCATCCCTCAAGAAAAGCAGTCACAAGAGTGTCTAGGGTGACGCGAGTTTTGGCAACTCGTACAACACCATGGGCATCTGCCTCTATAGGTGCAGGTTCAAGGGCAATTGCTAGAGTCATAGACTTTATCAGGTTGCTATTTTATATGGTAGCAATCGACTCACCGTTTTTCTAGTTCCCATGGTTCCAAGGTAGCAAAATGCTCTAGTACCATGGGATGGACAAACATGTAGCCACCGCCAACCTTTTGCAAAAAAACACGATCAGTTGCGTAGTCTAAGAAACGAGCGTAGTTCCAAGGAATGTGTCCACTACAGAATAGAATTATACGCAAGACAAAATGTTGAATGCAAGCAATACCAGCATTACTTAACGTACTCATTAGCAAAGTACTAATCACTCCAGTTATCAGCCCAGTAGATAACCCATCAATAATTCCACTAAGTAACCCATGAATAATTCCAGCAATTAATCCAAATATCAACCCACTAAATAATCCCAGAGTTCCCGCGTTAACTGCTGATCTAAATATCCCCTGATTAGGAGCTGCTTTAACTGCTTTAACTGCTTTAAATTCTATAAATTTCACCTGATTAAGAGCTGCTTTTAACTCTAAATTATAACCAATAATACCAAATATTAACCCAAAAACTAGTCCAAAAACTAGTCCAAAAAACAATCCAAAAACCGGTTCAAAAGCTAGCCCAAAACTCAGTCCAACACTCAGCCTAGTTATCCCTTTAATAATTTCATTAAAATTTATTGAATTCTCTAGTGTTATTCGAGACCAATACAGAGTTTCAACAGGCTTTATTTCTTGCGTAATTCCCAGCCCCAAAAGTGAACTAAAAACTAGTCCACCCGTTAAGCTAAAAATTAGCACACCCGTGAAGCCATAAATTAGCACACCCGTGAAGCTAAAAACAATTAGCCCACCCGTTAAGCCAAAAATTAGCCCACACACCAACTTCAATAGAGTTGAATAAACTATCCTCTGAGTTCGATTTCGTAACCAGGTAGGCTGCATTTTTTCAATTAAAAATATCCTTTGTTGATTCTCAACCATCCGCTGTGCTAGCCAAGCCAACCAATACTTTGTTTGAGCGTTATTGTATCTCTGACTAGCCCGCCGACGCTTAAACATCCTCTTAATGTAGGCACTGAATAGCTGTTTGCGGCGTTCTTCTACCAAGTCAGTTTTAGGTAAGTCTTCAACAGCTACTCCTTGGTAAGCCATAGTCATAATATTGAGCATTAAAGGAGATTGAGCTAACTTTTGCAGTCCCCTATCCTTTGTAATTAATGCCCTCAATCCTGTAAAATCAGCCCCCACACTATCCAGGTAATGATAGATTTGTTCTAGGGTGAGGAACCTCAAATAAACTGCACTTGCAAAGTTCAGACGGTTAGAGAGGGCTTGGTAGTCTTTGATGCGGCTGCAAACGACAATATCTGAGTAGTAATGGTGAGAGAAAGTGTTCAAAGCAATAACACACGCTTCTCGATATGGAGCCTGAACTTCATCCAAACCATCTAAGAGCAGGAGCAGTTGCTGTTGCGTGACTAAAGCTTGTCCAAGTCTCTTAGAAACTCCATATATACTCTGTAGTTCTTCGATCAGCCAATCAGCAATACTTTGTTTCTTATATGCCCAAGAGGAGAGATTCAATACCACAGGAATTGGGTAATCAACATCTTGCTCACCACGGGCAATTAAGTCACGGGTTAGTTCTAGTAATGTTGTGGTTTTACCTGACCCTGGTTCACCTAATATCAGCAGCGTTCGACCTGAGCTAATGTAATCAACATCTTGCTCAGCACGGGCAATTTCACGGGTTGGTTTTAGTAACGTTGTTGTTTTACCTAACCCTGCTTCGCCCAGAATTAGTAGCATTCGTCGCTCACCAATTTGTTCAAAAATATCAATTACCTTAGTCCCTTCTGGGAGTGCTTTAAGTGAGTATTTCCCAATCTCTAAAATCTCGTTAAAAGGGTTAGTAACTGCCTCAGGCCGTTGTTCTAGTCCCTGTTCAATTAGCACTTGGTTAAATAAAGATTTTTCTAAAACACCTTTAATCCAAAAGTTTTTGACGTTGGCAAGCAATGCCTGACGAATGCGGTATTCTGTTCGAGTTATTTGTTCCCCCGTGACATTACTAGTACTAGTAGGAGACAATGGATCATCGTTGAAACTATTATCACCTCCTGTGACTCCGTTGTCATGGAGCCAACTTATATTAAAAACTTCATAATATATTCGATTTCTTACCTCAAGTATTCCTGAATCATTAGCTTTGACTAAACCGATTAATTTTAGTCTTGCGTGAGGTAAATTTCGTTCTTTATTACTTATAATTATGTCTTGCCTGATTAGAGAATAAAGATTAAGTAATTCTGCTGATTCTGATTCTCTTAAAAGACGTTCTCTTACAAAGTGCAAATTGTCATCATTGTGCTTACCACGCTTTGTCAAGAAAGTTTCTAGTACAAGCTTTTCCACAATTTTATCTACTTGAGTAGTATCCCAATTTTCCTTAGCCCACTGTGCCACAACTTGACAAGTTTTCTGGGTAAGATAGGGATGTCCTCCTGTCCAATTGATTATTTGCTTTAGTAGCTTGAATGCTTGGTCAGATCCTGGTGCCAGTCCAGCAGCAAGAGGTTTAGCTTCCTCCAAAGTGAAATCGTTTAACTCAATACGCCTTCCGATATTGAAAGGAGTCCGTTCAACAGCTTTTACTAAATCCGATGGAGAGGCTACACCCAAAAGCACAAAAGTTAGCCGCTCTAACTCCGAGTTAATCGCACGTTCGTTGTAGAGGGAACGTATAGCAGCAAAGAAGTCATCGCTATAGGATAGTGAAAGGGTAGAATCTATTTCATCAATGAATAATACAACCGAATAAGAAACTTTCTCTAATAAGATTTCTGAGATAAACATTGAATATCTATCTACTTCACTAAAGCTGGCATTTTCTCTCCACCAACTCTCATAGTCGAAGTGTAGACGCAGTTGTCTTACAATACGTCTAATTTGCCCTAGATACCAAGCTTCCAATCCAACGGAAGTGCCGATGCTGGTTAAATCAATGATGGCACTACGTATATTAAATTTCTTCAATTTTACTGCGGTGCGTACCATCAAACTAGATTTGCCCATCTGACGAGTGGTTAGTACATAGCAGTACTCTCCGTTGATCAGATTGTCTAGAAGTTGCTGGTCAGTAGCACGGGGTACGTAACTACGGTCTGAAACTTTTAACGTTCCGCCTACTACATAGTAATCTGGATCTGGCGTACTCTGGATCGGGTTGTGATCAGAATTCATGACTCATAGTCTCGTTTTAAAATATTGTGCATAAAGCTGACATCTTGCCTGTACAGCATCAGGACTGTGTCCCAGAATTAATCCTGATTTCCGTAACCGATAAAAAATTTCGTTATCCTGGCATTGGTGTTTTCTGAGAACGTCTTGCATGGCATGTCGCAAATCTGGCGATGCTTCAAGTTGCCTAAGATACCGAGATAAGTGTTCTGCAAATGGACCATCATCATTACCTGCTACTCTACAAAATTCTGTTACACTGATGCTCCCTGTAACCATTGTATAAAAAGCCATTCTTAACAAGTATGGATGTCCTCCTAGTAAATTGATCAGGGAGTCAATTTCACCTGACCGTGCTATGCTATTATGTTTACGATTCATTTCCTCAACCTTAGAACGACTCAAATCTCCTAGTTCAATAGAGATACCGACGTTGAAGGGTGATTGGTTTAAATCTTGAATAAATAAAAATGCTTCTGTGGAATAGGCTAGAACTAGGTTGAGTTTTTGCCATTGTTCTTCTATAGCACGCTCATTATGCCAAGCTCGAATTAGACTAAAAAAGTCATCTCTGTAGTCATACTTAAAAACTCGATCAACATCATCAAATATCAGTAGAATAGGTAAGTCAAATTTTTCAAGAACCTCTTCAACCACAAAATCAGATAATTTATCTTTTGAGCCCAATGGACTAGACCAATAGGAGTCTGGTGAACGGGAAGTTAGCCAGTGCTTGGTCATGCGAGCAGCTATATATCGTAACAGGGAGTCGAGAGTGGATAAACACTTTTGGTCAAGACGCTGAAAATCAAGATAGAGTGCAGCTTGACTATTTTGCTTAGCCCGTTGGTGCATACGAGCTAGCAAGGAGCTTTTGCCCATCTGATGAGCACCTTTGACACGGATAGTTTCTCCCCATCCTAACACTTTATCTAACCATGTAGCTTCGTTTTCTCGCTGCAGGTATAATTTAGAGCGAAGCTTAACTGTCCCTTCAGGAGCTTCAAGTTCATTGAGCCAGTTAGAATCAAAAGAATGTCTAGGCGGCAGTAATTCATCTTCCGATAAAAGTACTGTTCCGTCTTCATCTAACAACAAATCATCTTGTTGAAATTTCAGGGTTTTGATTAGACGTT
>NZ_JAAHHZ010000304.1:0-5418 GCF_010672005.1 Moorena sp. SIO4A5
AGAAAATGCCTATCAACGAGCCAAAAAAGCTGACGAAGCTTTAGGACGAGGGGAAATTTGGGGTAGGTTACATGGAGTACCCATAACCATTAAGGACAGCTTAGAAACTAAGGGATTACGGACTACCAGTAGCTACGAACCTTTAGCTAATTACGTCCCAACTCAAGACGCTACCGTTGTGGCTAGACTCCGTGCAGCGGGAGCAATTCTTCTCGGAAAGACCAATACACCAAAACTGACGGCAGATTTTCAAACCAATAGTCCCCTATTTGGGAGAACAAATAATCCCTGGAATCTGGACTATACCAGCGGTGGTAGTACTGGGGGTGGTGCAGCCGCCGTAGCTGCTGGGTTATCGCCTTTGGAACTAGGTAGTGACCTTGGCGGTTCTATCCGTGTTCCTGGACATTTTTGTGGTGTATTTGGCCTTAAGCCTACGGAGCATCGTGTTTCAACCTTTGGACATATTCCAGAGCTACCAGGAAAGCCAAAAACCATCCGACACTTACAAACCATAGGACCTCTGGCTCGCTGTGTCGAAGACTTGCGCTTGTGTTTATCCTTAATTCAAGGACTCGATCCCCAACAAAATTGGTTACTTCCTATACCGACAGAGCAGTTTAAACTAGAGAATTTACGGGCATACCGCTACGCTTGGACAACAGGTTTTGGTGATATTCCAGCATCAACAGAAACCAAGAGATGCTTAGAGAAATTGGCATTATCTCTGGAAAATTTAGGGTGTTGCATTGAGGAACATAACCCACCGAATTTGGACGTTACTGTAGCAAGGGAAACCTATAGCGAGATTCTCAAATTTGAATTTGGTTTATCCGAGATCAATCAACAACAGTATGAACATGCTCTTCATAAACGCGATCGTATAATTACTGATCTAGAAGGCTTCTTATCTGATTGGGATGTTTGGTTGTGTCCTGTGGTTCCAATAGCAGCATTTACCCATCGCCCATCAGGGGAACCAATTGAGATAGATGGTAAGCAGTTTCCTTATCTGAAAGCTATTGGTGCTTACACCACACTGTTTAACTTAGGTGGTAACCCAGTCATAGTCCTACCCCTTAGCCAGTCCCAGAAAGGCTTACCCATTGGTGTGCAAGTGGTCGGAAGACGGGGGAGTGATATGAGACTGATCGCAATTGCTGAGACATTGACCCAAATCACCGGAGGCTTTCAACCTCCACCGGGATATTAACGGGATTGATACCGAGTTGCATTCAAAGAGAGTAGATTGCTTGGATAGGGAGATGGGGAGATAGGGAGATGGGGAGATGGGGAGATGGGGAGATGGGGAGATGGGGAGATGGGGGGATCCTCACAGGGGTAGGTTTTTTACATTTGGGTAAAACATGGGACGACCCAGAGGGAGAGGAAAAGGAAAACAACGAACAAGCGATGCAGCGCCGACCTGCGGGGGAAACCACGCCAGTTGCTCATGGGGGGAACCCCCAAGACCGCACTGGCTCCCCAAGACCGCGCTGCATCGCTTTCTTATCCCCCACACCCCAAACCCCAAACCCCACACCCCACACCTTCAGCTATCAGCCTATGCGCTACTTGAGGTGCTACTGTTCGCGCACCACCTCAAGTAGCGCAATCGGTGCTTTTGAATAAAATAAGCTGACGGCTGACTTCTGACTTCTGACTTCTGCTATAACAATAGCTGGGATGCGTTCGCGAAGCGTCGGCTTTGCCGAATCGCTTAATCCCTTACCACCTTAATCCCTTAACCTTAACAATTATTTATCTTTTCTTAACAACCTAACCAATTTAGGGAATAATTCCATAACTAACCTTAACAAATCATCAGTATAATCCCGGACAACTAATGGGTTATCATAAAAGTGGGATAAAGCAATACATACTGATAATTTTCCTTCTAGGGAGGCCAAAAATGAAATTCAATATTTTGGCAACGCTAACCTTACTCGCTTCCCTGTTCTTTACTGGTTCAGCAGTAGCTGAAAACCCAGACCAGGTGCAACAGTTGCTCTCAACTGGTGAATGTCCAGGGTGTAATTTAAAAGGAGCGGATCTATCGGGTGCACATCTACTAGGGGCTGACTTGAGGAATGCTAACCTGCAAGGAGCAATCTTAATCGAAGCCAACCTAGAAGGTGCTGACCTGACTGGTGCCAACTTAAACGGGGCTAACTTAACCCAAGCCTTTGTTACCAACGCTAGTTTAAACTGCGCTAATCTCAACCAAGTGAATTTAACAGCGGCCAAGCTTTACGACACCGATGTGTCTGGAGCTGTCATGAACAACATGACCTTAACTAATGCCGAGATATTTGAAACTGGCATTGGCATTGGTGGTAGTGCCGAGGAATTCAATTTCAATGTCGAGTGTAGAGTAGAGTCTTGACACGTAAGCGATCAGCGATCAGCGATCAGCTATTAGCTTATGGATCACAGTGTCGAAGCCTGTGCCACGGTACTGATTGGTGCTTTTGAATAAGTTATGGAGCGCGGTCTTGAGGGAAATCCCCAAGACCGCGCTCCATTTAGAAAACAGGTCAGCATTGGTTTAATCTGAGTTAAGCTGACCACTGACTGCTGACTGCTGAATGCTTACAAAGATGCAGATATTGGCATCTGTGCAGCTCAACCATTAGCTGTTATGATCGGAAATCAACCCAGAAAATCAGAGGGGAGGGAAAGTTGACAGAATTTCTAGATTTTCTGAAGCATAAGTATGCTTATGTTGCCATTGGTGAATTCAAGCCAGGCAAATTTCAAGAAGCTCAGGATCTTTACGAGAAAGCTGTATCTACCTATATCCAAGGGTTCAAAGGCGCTTACCTACTGCAAGAACCTGGAACCGATAGAGGGATTGCTGTGATCTTTTGGGAAAGTATAGCGGACATGGAAGATAATCAAAGTGAAGCCTATGAGGCGATCTTAAACCAAATGTCTCACTTGTTTACCAAAGCTCCCACTACATCGTTCTACGAAGTTTGCAGTGAAATCCAGCCTCCCAATTAGCTGGAGAATTAAGAATGCGCGAATTTAGAATGGAGAATTAAGACTCATGCGATCGCGTAGCCGTAGGGTGCGTTAGGGGCGGAAAGTCTCTAATTTTTTGCCTCTTGGCCAGGGTTGACATAGTCTGCCCCGTAACGCACCACCTGTCGAGTCCAGTGCGATGCTCTTAAGGCCAAAGGCCACGCTACGGGAACAGAGCCGCTACGCCAACAGAGCCGCTACGCCAACAGAGCCGCTACGCGATGAAGCGTTCGCAAAGCGTGGCCTACGGCCTCAGCTTCCGCTAAAAGGGAACGGATTAAACCTGTAATAATATATACAACTTGTCTACTAAGAGCGGATGGGGGGAATCGAACCCCCATCATCAGCTTGGAAGGCTGAGGTTTTACCACTAAACTACATCCGCACTGTTTCCAGTACTTTTAGCATCATAACATAACAAAATCAAAATGCCACCTTTTTTAGAGCTAATTTGTAAAGTAAATATTAATAAGCTTGAAAGCCTTGCTATGATTGTCTTTTGGTTATTAAATAGTTCAATTGTTCTAGTTTAGCGCAAGCCTTATCCTACAAGGTTTAGTGCGAGTTTACAAATCAGCTCTTAGATCAAAAATCAGGACTATTGCCTATGGCCTCTTGCCTCTTGCCTCTTGCCTCTTGCCTCTTGCCCATTGCCTCTTGCCTCTTGCCTCTTGCCTCTTGCCCATTGCCTCTTGCCTCTTGCCTCTTGCCTCTTGCCTCTTGCCTCTTGCCCATTGCTAGCATGCCTATTGCTAGCATGCCTATTGCCCATTGCCTCTTGCCTCTTGACTAATGGTGAGTTGGAAGCGATAAGCTTGGACAACTGGTTGACCTGCCATGTAAGTAGGGGCAAACAGCCAATGGCGAATCACCTGCTGAGCGAGTTGCTGAGCCTGATCAATACTAATATTGCCTTGCTGCACTTGAATATAGTCCGCTAGCAGTTCCGGTTTACCATTGGAATCAATTAACACCACCACCTTCAACACTAACTCTTCCGATAAATCAATACCTGTCAAATTCAGCTCCTCAGCGGAAAATTCGGTTTTGTTAGCTGGTAGCGGTAGAGCCAATTGGTCTGGAATATCCCGATTGGGATTAGTCAGACCAAATTGACTCATCTTAGCCAGAAAGGTATCTTTTGATGCCGACTCTTCTAGGATGCTGGAAGCCGGTGGCTGAATCGGTGGTGGCAGAGGTAAGGGTAAAGGTAGCGGCCTTTGGATGACTGGAATAGGCTTAACAGGAGTGATCGGAGTTGTTGGTTCAGGTGCGGGTACAGGTATAGTTAATTCATAAGATGTTGGCAGTGCTAGCTCTTTAACGGGTAAGCTTTCCTCTGTTGGTGTTCGCTCTAAGTCAGGCTCAGTGACATCAATGGTAGAGTTAGAGACAGTTTGGTGATTAAAATTCCTATCTGACCTAGGACTAGTTAGAGCTGTTGATGGGTCTTCTGGTGATGTCTCTTGCTCAGCTATGTCTTCCGGAATGATAGGAATCAGATCGATGGCAATCAAATCCTGACTGGGTGGCGAACTTTCCAAGCGCCCCATCAAGAGCATATACAGTATCGACAAGAAGCATAGATGAATGACAACAGACGCCAAAACCATGGCCAACCATAGCATTGGCCCGTTAAAGTGACGTGGTTCAGGTAAATTAGGGGGATTATTTGGGGGCAAACGTTTTAGGGTCATTCGTTGCTAGAGCGTTGCTCGAGTCTTGTAATTGTGTAAGCTATCAGCTATAAGCACCTCAGCTGTCTGCTAAGGCAATCCAACGCCTGATCAATAAAAAGAGTCCCTGAATCATGAATAGCTGATAGCTGATACCCCAGAACTGAATCATCATGTAATTTTATACTTTGGATTGGTCGAATATATAGCGTTAATCATACTTATCAGGGACATTAATCCTTATCAGGTAAATTTAATATGCAGTCCCTGATCTGACTCCCCATCTCCCTATCTCCCTATCTCCCTATCTCCCCACACTTTCCACGCTTCCCACACTTCCCACACTTCCATTACGATCAAGCTCCCATGCCAGAGTAATGCTTTAACCCTTTACGCCATAACCAGCGGTTGACTAGGAAAAATATCAAACTCCAACCTAGAATCACCAATATTCCCCCTACCACATTCACAGGTAAACCAATCAACAGTGCTGCTGGGAAATGAATCAGATAAGGAAAGGGTGTCCACTGGGCAATTTCCCTTACCAAAGGAGGAAAGACTTCCAACGGAGCAATTAACCCAGAAAGAAATAAGTAGAGCAAAAATGATAATTCTTCAATAGCACTAGCCCGTTCTGTCCAAAAGGCGAACATGGCAAAGGTATACTGCATCAAAAAGCGTAGGGCAAAGCTCATTGCCACCACCAGGCAACCGA
>NZ_JAAHHZ010000305.1:0-5417 GCF_010672005.1 Moorena sp. SIO4A5
TCCAGTCAGAGTTAAGAAGACCATACTCCACTAGCAATCTTTTGCAGTGGCGCTAGATGAGGTGTCTGGCATAGGAAATAGGCGAAAAATGCCCCGCCACAAGCACCAAGCAAGAAACCACTGGCAAATTCACTCCAGCCTTCTTTAGTTCCTAAGTCTTCTGGTGGATTGGGTGTTGTCAATGTTGCCTTAGGTTTGCCGGAGCCAGCCGCTCCATAAATAGATAAAGCAACTGTCAGAAGAGCCACTAAGCCAACTGTTGCCAGTAAACCAGCTGTGCTGGCATAGTCTGTCCCACGTAACGGACCTAGTAAGGCAAACGGTCCATACAGAAAGTAGCCATGAGCCATACCAACTTCTAGACCCCGGCGATTGGCTGAGAGCCCTTTACGGTAGGCTGGCAAGTTGTTGATGAAAGCTTTTGTGAAAGCAGAGGAATTAATTGGGGTGGCTAGATTACCCACTTGGGGATCTCCACCATGGTCAATTACATCCATCGTCATTGTAAATTTATCTCCTATAAAATCGGATAAACCCCTTGAGTAGTAATACTTTAGGGGGGAGAAAAGGAACTGAAAGAATCAGCACGAGTAATCGTCGCTGAGAAGTGCATCCTCTCGTAACGAATTATACGAGATATTGTTCTTTTTCCTAACCTTCTTAGTCAATGGCAAAAATTTTCGCCTTAGTTCTTTACGGTAAAATCACCTTTGCCAAACTATTGTAATCACCTAAAACCAACGGTTTTGATGACTAACCCCCTTTTAGCTTATTAGGTTTTTGTAACAAAAAGTAATTAATTTTTGTAAAGTTTATTGGGCAATTTTTGTTAAAAATCTTAATAATTATCGGACTGGCATAAACTTTCCAGTAATCTGAGCCATTGAAGAAACTGGGTCGGTGGTATAAAGGCGGGTTGGGATCACCCCTCTCATGCTATGAGGTGAAACGGGAAGTTAACCCAAATTGACTGGACTTGTGTGGTTTTGTCTAGGTCAACGACAGGTGTTGATGTCAATAGAGGAATGGCAGACTGATTAGAATTGACTCCATCAAAGACTCAGCAAGGGCAGAAGCAATCATCAGGTTTTTGCCACAGGTTGTCTCGGAAATTCCGAGGTAGATCAAGGTATTTCATAGTCGTGAACCATGATAGGATTAACTTGTCGAAAAAATCGATAAGCACCTACACAGAATTAATTACCTACTCCAAATTTATGTAACCCTTACCCTGCAAGGCTTTGAGTTTTGGAAAATGTGCAATTAATTTTGTTTACCTGCTTAGCTTCCTCCGCTGGGCATGCCCCACAACGAACATGCGCAGCATGAGTGTGGGATGAATCGCGGAGCATTAACTCGCTATAAACAGCCTGAAAAACGTTATACTAAAAATAGTAGGGAAAACAAATTAAGAGCTAACCGCCACCTACGTGCTTAAAAATAGAACTTATTGTATTGTTCCGGCGCGGAGGGGCATCCCGTGTCGTTAATAAAGCTTACCGAGTATCCTAAGCGATGGCTGGAGTTGGTAAGAAGCCCACACTGTAATCTTCGGCGAAGCCGACGCTACGCGAACGATAAGCGTGTGGGAGTATGTCACTAATCTACCCCTCTAGTAAGCGGGTATCTGCCGTTTTCCAGTCATCTGGATAGCAGTGCTGGGTCTTTAATGTAGAGCAAAGCCCTGCCTCGGCAGTGTAAGACCGGCACCTACTTCCGTAGGTAGAGGCTTACTTCCGATCAAACTGGCAACCAACACCATACCTGATTGGGTTGGTGTGGTGAAAGGTTAGTAAACAGCTAGAGAAAATGTCGCAGAGTCTACCAAAAACTCTTATTATTTGTTAGACTTAAATTAGGGTAACACCGACAGGGATTATTATGTAACTTAAATTAAAGCCGAAAACCAAGGGTTTAATAGTTGCGCTCTCGACCTACGGTGGAACCAACTTTGTTGACATTTTTATGGCGCTCGCGGGATATTCCGTCAGAGCTTTGGGAGATACCCCCTGGATGTGAAAGCATCTTGCATTGGCGGGCCTTGGTCTATCTTGGTAGACTTTGGTAGCTAAAAAGTATCGGTTAAACTTGTTACTGTATTAATTTGCAAATAGGAAAATAAGATATGACAGGCGCATACGCAGCTTCTTTCTTACCAACGATGCTAGTCCCCTTCATAGGCTTAGTTATGCCTACTGTAGTTTTGGGACTTTTGTTTATCCACATTGAAAGCGACGCTGACTAAACTAGCTAGAAGTCCTGCAGGATACCAGCCCCCTTTGTTCAAGGGAGTATTGGTGAGAGTTGGACTCAATCATGGGGGTTGACTACCGAGAAAGGGTCATCAATCCCCACATCCCTAGGGTTTTGGGCTATGCTTTTCGATTAGAGTAAAGTTAAGGCTTAGAGGGCTTTACAGTCTTCTTAGCAGGTTTGGGTGGTTGAGTTCGCCGATAACTCTTAAACTGACTAATCCCAGCACTGGCAGATTTAACCACATTACTATCTGGATCCCTTAATGCCCTTTCAAGCAAGGGTATAACTTTTTCAGATTTAATATTACTCAGGGCTTCAACAGCAGACTGTCGCACGGATGGTTGGGGATCTTGAATCAATTTGCCAATCAGCGGTATGGCCTGTTGAATTTCGGCTCTGAGTCCTTGAGCAGCAGCAATTTTCCCCAAGGCTGATGCAATTGAGCCACGAATGAGGCTTTCAGGATGATTGATGTACTTACTTAACTGGGGAATATCCCTGGCTTGACCATAATTTCCCAAAGCAGTTATGGTTTCACCTAAGTCGAGATCACTTTGACTGGGCTGAGCAGTAATACTTGGGGTTTCTGTCAGCACTGGTTGCTCTGGCTGACTGGGCTCAGGCAACATTTCGTCCTTGACCACGGGTTGAGGCTCGTCTTGATTGGTTTCTGCCTCTTCTAATAATTCGACTAATTCATTACCAGTTTGCGCGGAAGTTTCCTCTGTTTCATCTAGGTTCTTAACCTCGTCTGGTATTGGAGATTGATGCGCTTGTTCTAATTCAGCAATTTTTTGATGGGCTAACTCTAAATCAGCCTGATATTTTGCTTCCAAAGATTGCAGCTCTTGGCGAAAATTAGACTCAAGTTCTTCCTTTAACTCATGGGTAGCTTGTGTCAATTGTTCTTGATATCTTGCTTCCGAGGATTGGACACTTTCCAGAAGACTAGCATCAAGTTGTTGCTTCAGCTCATTAGTGGTTTGGGTTAACTGAGCCTGATAGTTTTCCTGTAAAGGTTGGGCAGCAGCAGCAGCGCTAGACTCTCCCTGCTGTTTGACTTCCTCAATTTTCTGATTTAATTGCTCTCGATAACTTTCTTGCAGAGCTTGAGAATTTTGTTCTATCCTAGTCTCATACTTATTTTGAAAAACTTCTAATTTTATGTCGGTTTGTTCGGATAGAAAATCCAGTTTATTTTGCAGTATAAAAAATACGATTGCCCCAACAACGGCTGCTGCAAGTATAGCTACAAGAATTGGTATCATGAGGGCTCCTCTTGGGGTTGATATTTAGTTGATTTTATCTGAAAGTGTGCCTGAAAACAGGGTTGTTGGGCAATAGCTTAAGGCGTCTGAAATCTTAAAAATTTGTAGAAATGGCCTGAACAGGGCAAGTGGGGATACACTGCTCACAGACAATGCAACGCGATCGCTTAAACTTCAATCTGAATGTCTCTAGCTCAAGACTAAGGGCTTGAGTGGGACAAACCCCAGTACATAAGCCACAATCGACACAACTATCCTCATCAATCAAAATCTCGCGACTTAGCAGGGAAACATCAATGTTTTGCGATCGCATCCACTCAATCGCAGCATCTAACTCATCAATGTCGCCAGATAACTCTAGCACAAGTTTGCCGATTTGATTGGGAGCGACTTGGGCCCGGATGATATTAGCAGCCACATTGAAATCCTTTGCCAGTCGGTAAGCCACCGGCATCTGAATCGCCCGTCGGGGAAAGGTCAGAGTTACCCGTTTTTTCATGGTGATTTGTGAAACTTTATCAGTAGACCAGTAAAAATTAACGTAACATTCCCACTCCTTGATAGTTAACAGTCAACAGTCAGCCGTCAACCGTCAACAAAAAACCTTTTAATCTGATCTACTTCTAAGTTGCTCAGCAGTTACGCCCCAAACCCTGCTATTGCCAGATTTATAACGAGAAACCGGGTTTTAAGGCTGTTGGTGCCTAAGTGCTCTTGTTGTAAAATGTAAACAATTATAAAGTTATAGCAAGAAAGTTGTAGCAAGATGGCTATTAATTCACCAGACTCAACTACACCATCCTCCTCCCCTTCAGTACCCACTAGTGGCAACCGGATCAGAAACTTTTTAATTGCCCTAGTAGCGATCGCACTGGGTGTTGCCCTATTCTTGGGATTAAAAACTGATACTAGTCTCGGTTCCTTGGAAGCCCAAGCTGAAGCATCTACCCCTCTAGAGGTGGCACTCAGCAATGGTAAGCCAACCTTGATGGAGTTTTATGCCAACTGGTGTACCAGTTGTCAAGCCATGGCAAAGGATTTGGGTCAACTGAAACAGCAGTATAAAACCAAAGTCAATTTTGTCATGCTGAATGTGGATAACAGCAAGTGGTTACCAGAATTGGTCAAGTATAGAGTAGATGGTATTCCTCATTTTGTATATTTTGATGAAGCCAGCACAGTGATCGCCCAAACTATTGGAGAACAACCCCGTCAAGTACTCGAAGCTAACTTAGATGCCATAGTAACCCATGTGCCTTTACCTTATAGCCAAGCTAGTGGTACGGTTTCGGATATTGACGATTCCCTGTCAGTTACAATCACTACTCAAGATGATCCTCGTAGCCATGGCAGTCAGGTAAAAGGCACAAGGTAAAAGGCACAAGGTATAAGGAAGCTTGCATAAAATTTATTAAGATTTTTGTAGCTTTATTTTCCCCTTTGCCCTTTGGCTTTCGCCCTTGAAGCTAATTTTCCGCTACAGTAAAGATTACCTGCTGACTAATAATCTGCCCCAGTTGCTAGAGGGTTGGTTGCTGATTGATTTGCCAAAATGTCTAGAAAATCCCTGTCAAGCTACCCACAGCCTTTACCCTCAGCCACCAAACCCCTTGACCTAGGTAAACGAAAGTCGATCAGACCGAGGGGAACTTTTAGACGACGCCTAAAATACATATATTGGCGCTTGGTTCGTATGCAAGGAAAACCAGAAGCGATCGCACGAGGTTTAGCATGTGGTGTGTTTGCTGGGTTCTTTCCGCTGTTTGGTCTCCAGTTATTTATAGGGATTTTGCTGGCGGTACTCTTGCGAGGGAACAAAATAGCTGCTACTGCTGGAACTTGGATTAGTAATCCCTTGACTTATGTACCGATTTTTGCATTCAACTTTCACGT
>NZ_JAAHHZ010000306.1:0-5401 GCF_010672005.1 Moorena sp. SIO4A5
GCTAGAGTCTGGTTGCGTCTAACCACATCACCCCAAATAGGTCATGACCCACACCATAGCCTGGTTGCTGAGTTGCCTCCAATTTCCGCAACACTTGAGCTAGCATAGACTCGACCTTCTGTCGGTACAGGTGTTTGTCAGAAATCTGTTGTAATTCTTGCTGGGCGGCTGCCTTAAATCCTTGAACTTCAGGGGGCAACTCAACGGTCGCGACCGCCAAAGGCTCACCCAATAGCTCTGTGGCGTCACTCACCAAACGGTTCCACCAACTAGAGAATTTCCTGAAGAAATCTAAGATGTGCTCTGGTGCCGCTCCTAACTCGACTTGGAAGATCAGTTGGCTCAAGTCTGTCTGTTGTGAGGGTGAGAGCAAACTATTGACTAGGTCGCGATAGTTGGGCAACCCTGGGTTAAACTGCCTTGTTGAGGTATGGCGACCAACCATAATCGAGCGATCGAAAAACTGAAACTTCTCAACAGGACAGCCTACGGCATTCGCTGCCTGCTGCATAATTTCTTGCAAGTGTTGATGGGAGTAAAAACTCATCCATGTTGGTTCTGTATCCCCTTCGGTCTGGAAAAAGCTCATCGAGTAATTCCAACGGCTGTTCTGCCATTGGGCTGTCCACTCGATACTGTAGCGCCCCAAAACATCCACAATCACAGCACACCGGGAGCGATTCTCGCAAACATTGGTCACAATCATCTTTAAGGCTTGGTCAAGCTCCTGGTGAGTCAGATGAGAGTAGGGAACGCCGCAAGAAAGATATAAATCGAAGGGTCGAGCCAGCTTGCTAGTCCGAATATCCGCACATTCAAACCCAACGTTACTGTGGTTACCATATAAATTTATGGCAGTTTCCACCATTTGGGTACTAATATCAACTCCCAAGTACTCTAGCTCATAGCTACCACTTAGTTCTGGGTCTTTTAACAATAGCGTTGACAGCAAAACATATCCATCACCTGTGCCTGCACCAATATCAACAACCCGTAGTTTCTCCCCCTTATTTTTGCTCACTGGGGCGATTGCTTGCTTAAACACTGAACGAGAGAACGGCTCCTCCCAATCAACTTTTACACCGTCACGGCGACTTTTAGATAAGTAATGTTGAACAGCATTGCTTTGGTCGTATACAGTCTTAATCTGCTCTGGAGTTACTTTCATAACCAATGTAGGTTTCTACTAGAACTTCAAACGTCTATCGACTCAACTCTGTCACTTCAATCAACTGCTAAGTCTCTCTGGAGCAGGCTTGTAATGAATTTAAAATTCGTTCCTAAAGCATTGTATCATAAAAAATCGTAACAACAAAAAAATGTATCAAAAGAAAGCGCGACAGCTATAGCAATCCTCAATTATTTGTAAAATATTTAAAATCGTAAATCATTGCTGGGCAAGGGTTATAGCGATATATTTCGCCACTATTCGGCTACTAGATTTGACGAATCAGATAGGATTGCTATAATCTTCAACAAAATACCAGTAGCTCAATTCTTCCAAAGAAATATCATTTTCTGGCTGTGGATCATGGAAATAGGAATGGAGCGGAAGTAACTCAGCAGCAGGATTTGCTGATGGTTTAGAAACAATTTGTTTGATTCGGCTCAAGTAGTTTAAAGCGGTGCTATCCCAGGTGTAATATTCCAAAACATACTGCTGACAACGTTTCTGTAACCTTTGCCACAAGTGTTGATCACAAAGTATTTCCCTGATGCCTCTAGCAATATCTGCTGGATCACTGGGATCGACTAACATACCATAGTCTTCATCTCCTACTTTTAGACTTTCACCAACACCACTATTTTTTGTTACCACTATCGGTAATCCAGCTGCTGCTGCTTCTAAAGGAGCAAGACCAAAGGGTTCAAACAAAGAGGTAAGAGTAAACACGGAACCACGCTGAGCAAAATAGCGATAGGAAGCGGCTAGTGCTGGTTGATCGGGTACTGAAAAAGCGCTAATTTTACCCCACAAATTTTTTTCTCGTACTATTTCCCGGATGGGACCGATTACTAGTTTTTCGGTCTGTTGATCGTGGACTTTTTCTTGCAAAGGGTTATCCAAGCCACCAGTAATCAGCACCACATTGGCTTTCTGTTGCACTATCACATCTTCAGCAAAGGCTTGCACCAAACCTAGGAGATTTTTCTTGGGGTCTAAACGGCTGGATGCCAAGATAGCCGGTAGACTCCGCCTTGACTCACTGATGTCCCGGCGCAATCGCTCTTCAATCAGTTGATAAGTCGCTTGTTCATTATGAGCGATCGCATCGGAACCAAACACAGAGGCATTGACTCCCGGTGCAATAACGGCAAATCGATGATCAGCTTCTACATCCACTGCTCCACGATAAGCATGATGACTGTACTGTTGGAACCGCTCTTGTGCCGTATTAGTAATATTGAGGGCTGAGTGATTCATGCTCAACCGTTCCGCTAGGATCCGGTATCGGAAATTGTAATAGTGATCGATTTGAGCCAGATTCTCAGGAGTGACGTGGAGTTTATCCATTTTTTGAGCCCCCAGGGAATGACCTGTGAATGTAAAGGGTATCCCTGTCTGTTGCTCAATCAGCACTCCACACACTCCCCCATCACTGTAGTGGGTAGTCATGATATCAGGGAATTTACCTTCCTCTCGATAAAATTCCAGGATGTTTGGTACCCAGTCTTGGACGAGATAGGGCCACAACAATTCTTTGCGCAGGAACTGTTTTGGTCCGGCTGGCAATCGGATAATCCGGAGGTTGTCTACACTCCCATAGCAATCAAATGTCTCGGCAAATTCTGGCCAATCCGGATCAATGATGTGGCGGGTGAGAATATCTATTTGGTGACCTTGTTTTGCGATCGCATCTGCGACTTGCCTGACATAGACCAACTGACCACCGAAATCGGGATGTTCGCTAATGTAGCTATTTTTATGGTCAAAATTACCGTGAGGGTTGAGAAATCCAATGTGCATCACACTGACTCGAATAACAACCAACTGTTACCAAACCCTTACAATTCCTAGGATTTACAATCCAGGTTTAGCTTGTTTTGGGGATCTTATGTTAGTTAAAAATTAAACTTATCATTATATTATTAAATTGGGTGGTTTTTACGACACAGTTAATAGTTTTTAATGTTAAATTATATTAAGAAGCCTCGGGAAAGACGAGACCTCTTGCGTAAATAGACAACAACAGCGTGATAACTACGATAGTTACCTCCTAATAAATGACTTTTGCAAAAGGTCTACGGTTAAGGCAGGGACGTTATTCGTAATCAATCGTAAATAGGACTTACGCATTTGCCCCCGTGGGTCCCCCAATTCTGGGGGACTTTAACTCAATTTCCCCCCAAAATTGGGGGGCTAGGGGGGCGAAATCAAGTTAACCGCGTAAGTCCTGGTAAACAAATTCAGGAGAGGTAAGACATTCTATGGTTAGTTCTATGGTTAGTTCTATAGTTAGTGAAGCAAAGACCACTACTCCTCACCATGTGGTCATTATTGGTGGCGGATTTGGTGGACTCTATGCTGCTCAGGCTCTGAGAAAGGCACCAGTGAAAGTAACTCTAATCGATAAACGGAACTTTCATTTGTTCCAGCCCCTACTCTACCAAGTTGCTACAGGGGGCTTATCCGCTGGTGATATTTCCTCACCCCTGCGGGCAATCCTGAGTCACCAGAAAAATACTCAAGTGCTGATGGGGAAAGTAATTGGTCTTGACCCGAACCAGAAAACCGTTCAACTAGCAGACAAAGAAATATCTTACGACTCCCTGATCGTGGCGACTGGCGTTAGCCACCACTACTTCGGTAATGATCAATGGGCAAAAGATGCTCCTGGTTTGAAAACCATTGAAGATGCCCTAGACATTAGACGTCGGATTTATTCTGCCTTTGAAGCCGCAGAAAAAGAAACTGACCCCGAGAAACGTCGCGCTTGGTTGACCTTTGTGTTGGTAGGAGGCGGACCAACTGGAGTGGAATTAGCCGGGGCCATGGCAGAATTGGCTTACGACACCTTAAAAGATGACTTCCGCGACATTGATACTTCCGAAGCCAGGATTTTGCTGTTGGAAGGGATGGATCGGATTTTGCCTCCTTACCCACCGGAGTTATCAGTAAAAGCCCAAAATTCTCTGGAACGGTTAGGAGTAACAGTACAGACAAAGACTCTAGTTACTAATATTGATGACGATATAGTTACCATGCGTCGAGGGGAGCAGGTAGAGGAAATTAACGCCAAAACTGTTCTGTGGGCAGCAGGGATGAAAGCGTCTGCTATGGGCAAGGCGCTAGCAAACGCTACTGGTGTGGAGTTAGACCGGGCTGGACGGGTGATAGTACAACCGGATATGAGCTTGGCAGGACATCCCGATATTTTTGTGATTGGTGATTTGGCGAATTTCTCTCATCAAACTGGTAAACCCCTACCAGGAGTTGCGCCAGTGGCGATGCAACAAGGCAAGTATGTCTCTACTCTGATTCAGAAGCGCCTCAAGGAGGAGACAGTAGCGGATTTCCATTATCAGGATTATGGCAATTTAGCGGTGATTGGACGGAATGCCGCAGTAGTGGATTTGGGGTTTGTTAAGTTCTCTGGTTTCCCCGCTTGGCTAGCCTGGATTTTTATCCACATCTTCTTCCTGATTGAGTTTGATAATAAGTTGCTGGTCATGATTCAGTGGGCATGGCATTACCTTACCTTTAAGCGCGGGGTTCGTTTAATTACTAACCTTGAGGAAGAACCAGCAGGCAATTTCGAGGAGAGAAGAGATTATCGGACGCCGGTACAGGTGTAGGGCTTTAGGGATTAGGGATAGGGTGGGGAGGGTGGGAAGTGTGGGGAGGGTGGGGAGATGGGGAGATGGGGAGATTTTTAGTAAGGGTAATTATCCTGAGATGATATAAGTACTGAAACCATTAACCATTACTCTAACCCCTAATCCCTAATACTATTAACCTGATCTATGAGTCAGATTTCCTCTAAAGCATCTACTCCTTCCTCGATTAATCTATTGGAGCAACCAGCCGCTTGGCTGTACAGTTTCTGGAAATTTTCTCGTCCCCATACGATTATTGGGACGAGTTTTAGTGTTTTTGCCCTCTATGTCATTGCCGTGTCCATGACTAACAGTGGTTGGACTTGGCAAGGGTTCGGTCAACTGCTGGGAGCTTGGATTGCTTGTTTGTGCGGTAATGTCTATATCGTAGGACTAAATCAAGTCCACGATGTGGAGATTGACCGGATTAATAAACCCCATCTTCCCATCGCTGCAGGGGAGTTTTCTCTGCAACTAGGTCAGGGGATTGTGGCGGTAACTGGTATCCTAGCGCTACTGTTGGCTTGGTTATTCGGGCCGTGGTTGTTGTTGATGGTCAGTATTAGTTTGGCAATTGGTACAT
>NZ_JAAHHZ010000307.1:0-5386 GCF_010672005.1 Moorena sp. SIO4A5
TGTGGTTAAAAAAGTATCAAAAACCACAAAATCGAAAATAAACGTGGCTGGAACTGGTGGAATTACGTGATATAAGCTTGCCTTATCACCGCAAAGCCTGAATAGCCCAAATTTTTAAGAAAAAAAATATATTCGGCTAGAGTAAATTTACTTTTTACTTGGTATAATTCGGAGCAAGTTGTCAACAGTTAGGTTTTATGGTAATCAAAGAATTACCTGTTTTTACCACAAAAACCTACCTGTTTTTGCCACAAAATTCGACAACCCTTTCATAGCAAGCATTTGACCCTGTTTCGTTCCCCCGTCATAACATAGAGGCTGAACAGCTTAACAAAATGTTACACTAAGAAAGTGAATTTCAGAATAGGTTCTGTTAAACTACTGATTGGTAATACTTTGTATCAGTAAAAAAACTAATCAACAAAGTTGTTTTGAATACCATTACAGTAGTAAAATAGAAAGGAGTTAACCCTGAATATGCTCACACAAAACCAGATTCAACACTTTGAAGAAAAGGGATGGTTAGGCCCCCTGGATCTATTTACAAGTTCAGAAGTAGAATCGGTAAAAAAATGTATAGAAACTAATAGTTCAATTAAAGAAGTAGAGGGTCAGCCGATGATGATGCTCTACAACAATGTCCTGAACCTCAACACATCTCGTGACCTTCATCTGTTTCATCAACCGATAGCCGAGATGTTTAAAAACAACAAAATTGTTCGGGTACTAAACCAGTTGGGTGGGGACAATTTACTATTGTGGAACAGTAATGTTTTTTGCAAAATGCCAGGGGAAGGAGAGATCAAATGGCATCAAGTTTATGATTCTTACGACCCCAGCGCCTATGATCCTCAAAAGCCAGCACTGCTTTACCCGAATACTGAAGATATTATAAATATATCAGTATGGATAGCTTTAGATGATGCTACTCTCGAAAATGGTTGTTTACATTTTGCTAATGGGACACACAAGGAAAAATTTGGGCGAGTGCAGGTACCTGCTGAGGAGGGAATGTTTGCGGGTATAAAAAACCATAAAATGGTTTGGCAAGGGCGGAGAAAATACTCAGTAGTGTTTGACTTCGATGACAATGAATGGGAAGTGGAAGCTGTACCAGCGCGCATGGGGCAAGCTATCATTTTTACCGAAAGAGTTATGCATTCCTCTCCCCCCAATAACTCCAAGCAACAACGCCGACTAGGTATTAATGGACGTTATGTTCCTCCCAGCGTACAGGTTTATCCACACCGTTTAAAAGGCGATTTCATCGACGAAAATTTTCATAATATCAAAAAGCATTTTTGTATCCTGGTATCAGGGCAAGATGATTATGGAATCAATGTCGTTCGTGATTCTCATGATCTAGACAATATAGAGTTAGAATTTCAGACCATGTCCAACTTAGTTCGCTTTGGTCATGTTCAACTACCTAAAGGCAAGAAAGAAATAGAGCTTGAGACTCTCTATCAACAAGCAATGGAAGGGGATTGTCTAGAGGAGGAGCCAGATCCGATTCTGCAACCTAGAAAGTATATTCAATGGCAAGCCTGGAATCAACTTAAAGGCATGAGTTGCAGTGAGGCGATGAAGCAATACAGTCAAATAGTAGCCAAACTGCCAGTAGTGGATCAAAAAAAGGAGCTGCCTCTAGAAGAAAAAATTAAAGCTTGGTTAGTCGCTTACATAGCCAAAGTTTTTAACATTGAAGCAGATGAGGTGAATAGTACTCTTCCTTTTGAGCGCTATGCTCTAGGATCGGCTGATGCAGCAAATCTAGTTGCTGAGTTGGGAGCTTGGCTAGAACGAGATATTCCTGCTACTGCGCTTTATAGTTACCCAACTATAGAGTTTTTGGCTAAGCATTTAGTTTCGTCATCCTGAAGATAAGGTGCAAATTACATGGATCCAACCGCGATTATAGGTATTGGTTGTCGTTTTCCAAGTGCTGGAAATCCAGAAAGCTTTTGGGATTTGCTGCGGCATGGGGTGCATACTATCACTGAAGTTCCGTCAAATCGATGGGATGTTGATGCCTTGTATGATCCAGATCCAGCTACACCAGGAAAAATGAACACCCGTTGGGGCGCTTTTCTGGAACAGATAGATATGTTTGAACCGAGTTTCTTCGGAATTTCTCCCCGAGAAGCAGAGTCAATGGATCCCCAGCATAGACTAGTCTTAGAGGTAGCCTGGGAAGCTCTGGAAAATGCAGGACTGGCACCAAATAAGTTAGCTGACAGCCAAACAGGTGTGTTTATAGGAATCGTTGCTAGTGATTATGGCCGACTGGTGTTCAATGATCACCTTAATATAGATGCTTATGGCGGCATTGGCATCACGCCTGGTATTGCAGCGAATCGTCTCTCCTATATACTGAATTTGCACGGACCTAGCTTGGCGATAGACACAGCTTGCTCGTCATCGCTGGTAGCATTGCATTTTGCCTGTCAAAGCCTGCAAAGCGGTGAATCTAATTTGTGCTTGGTCGGAGGGGTGAATTTGGTTTTGTCCCCCGAATACACTCTCACTTTTTCTCAAGCTCGGATGATGGCGTCGGACGGTTTTTGTAAGACTTTTGACAAAGACGCCGATGGTTATGTACGAGGGGAAGGATGTGGTGTAATTGTCCTCAAACGCCTCTGTGATGCCCTCCGGGATAGAGACAATATATTAGCAGTTATCAAAGGCTCGGCAGTTAACCATGATGGTCTAAGCAATGGAATGACTGCACCCAATGGGGTTTCACAGCAGGCAGTTATCAGGCAAGCATTAAAAAATGCTGATGTAGCACCATCCCAGATTAGTTATGTTGAAGCTCACGGTACTGGCACTTCCTTGGGAGACCCAATAGAAGTTGAATCCATAAAAGCAGTACTGGGTCAAGGGCGATCGCCTCTTGAGTCCTGTGGGATTGGTTCAATTAAGACCAATATCGGTCATTTGGAAGCTGCGGCGGGAATAGTTGGTCTAATTAAGACAGTTCTATCACTACAACATCAGCAAATACCATCCCACCTGCACCTCAAACAACTGAATCCCTTAATTAAGTTAGAAGGTACACCCTTTTTTATACCTACTGAGTGCCAACCTTGGTCTGTTGCTACAGAACCTCGCTTGGCTGGGGTCAGTTCCTTTAGCTTTGGTGGCACAAATTGCCATGTCATCTTGTCGGAAGCTCCCAAACAAGAAACCAGAGCTAATGAAATTGAACGCCCTGCTCACATTCTTGCTCTCTCAGCCAAAAATCAGAAGGCTTTGAGTGAATTAGTAGAGCGCTATGAGGCTCATCTGAAATCAAACTCATCCGCAAAGCTGGCAGACGTTTGTTTCACTGCCAATACAGGAAGAACGCATTTTGATCGCCGCCTTTTTGTTACGGCAACATCTACAACAGAGATGCAAAAGGCTCTGCGCGATCTTGCGGAGGGCGAAGATACAGTGCCAACCGGTCAAATATGCAGTCCCAAGCGCCAGAAAATAGCGTTCTTATTTACTGGTCAAGGGTCTGTGTATCTGAATATGGGGCGTCAACTCTACGATACCCAACCGACATTTCGTAATTGCCTCAAACGCTGTGAAGAAATTTTGCGTCCCTATCTGGAAGAACCACTACTATCTGTTCTCTATCCAGATATTGATTTGTCTTCTCCAACATCTGGCGAGGTAAACCAAAAGTTATACAACACGGCCTATACTCAACCTGCTTTATTCGCTCTGGAATATGCGCTATGCCAATTATGGAAATCTTGGGGCATAGAGGCGGATGCTGTCATCGGTCATAGTGTGGGGGAATATGTCGCTGCCTGTGTTGCTGGGGTTTTCAGCCTAGAAGACGGTCTCAAATTGATTGCAATGCGGGGACAGTTAATGCAACAATTGCCTCCAGGTGGTGAGATGTTGTCCTTGCTCGCATCAGAATCTCAAGTGCGAGAAGTGATTGCTCCCTATGGCGATCAAGTTGCGATCGCAGCTCTCAATGGCCCCAGCAGTATAGTAATTTCTGGTAAAAGTGAAGCCATCCAGGAGATTTACAGCAGCGTGTCAACGCAAGGAATAAAAGCAAAATTTTTGCAAGTATCCCATGCTTTTCACTCTCCGCTGATGGAACCAATGCTAGGGAAGTTTGAGGTAGCCGCATGGCAAATCTCCTACAATAAGCCTCAGATTCCTCTAATTTCTAATGTTACTGGGCAACAAATAGGCGATGACACTAGCACTCCTGAATATTGGGTGAATCATATACGACAACCAGTCCGCTTTGCTGATGGTATGCAGACTTTAGACCAGGAAGGCTGTAAAATTTTCTTGGAAATCGGACCCCAGGCAATTTTGCTGGGAATGGGACGCCAATGCTTACCAGAGGACACGGGGGTTTGGTTGCCTTCTCTGCGCAAAGATCGCGAAGACTGGCAACAATTGCTAGAGAGCTTAGGGGAATTTTACGTAAGAGGTGTAGAGGTAGACTGGTCAGGATTCGACAAAGATTATATCCGTGAGAAAGTAGTATTACCTACTTATCCTTTCCAAAGAGAACGGTATTGGACCAAAGCAACTAACTTTACTAACTTTGTAGATAAAGAGGAGTTCCAGGATTGGTTATACGAAGTAGAATGGCGACCTCAAGCTAGTTTTGGCGGGCAGTTTTCATCAGAGGAACTTCTAGACCCATTGACCATTAACCAGAAACTACAACCTTTGGTGTCGTCTTTAGCCTCTGTTAATAACTTGGATAGCTACAGTCAACTTGTGAGACAATTAGAAACTTTGAGTGTGGAATATGTCTTGCAAGCCTTTGACAAAATGGGATGGTCATTTAAACTGGGGGAAAACTTCTCCACTGAATCCCTAGCCCAAAGATTAGGTGTAGCACCACAATATAAACAACTTTTAAACCTGTTGTTAGAGATGCTAGCAGAAGTAGAAATTCTGCGCTACACCGAAAACCAGTGGGTGATACTTAAAACTCCTGAAAAAGTCAATCTACAACAAAAAAATCAGACCTTACTTGCTCAATTACCCAGCGCTAATGCAGAACTAACTATGTTAGAGCGTTGTGGTTCCCAATTGAGAGCAGTTTTGCAGGGAACTATAGAACCCCTGCAAGTTGTCTTCCCTGAAGGGGATTTAACTATAGCTACTCAAATATATGAACAGTCTCCTGAAGCAAAATTTACCAACACTTTAGTCCAGCGTGCGATCGCTACTGCCATAGAAAATTTACCTCCAAGCCGAGGGGTGCGATTATTAGAAATTGGAGCTGGGACAGGGGGAACTACTAGCTATATATTGCCTCATCTGAATCCAGAGCAAACAGAATATATCTTCACCGATATCGGTACCTTATTTACCAGCAAAGCACAGGATAAATTTAAGGATTACCCATTCA
>NZ_JAAHHZ010000308.1:0-5331 GCF_010672005.1 Moorena sp. SIO4A5
TTAGGGAGAGTGAGGAACGGTTTGCTCTGGCTATTCAAGCCAACACCAACGGACTCTTTGAAATCAACCTGAAAACCTATGATCATTACTACTCGCCCCAATTTCTCAGCCTGATTGGCTACCCATTAGATCAAGATGGACCGACCATTAATGAATTACTGGCACTGATTCATCTTGAGGATATTGATGAGGTGAAAGCCATCCTAGATAACCTATGTGCTGGACGAAGTTCTCAGCGATGCAGCGCGGTCTTGGGGAGGCAGCGCGGTCTTGGGGGTTCCCCCCATGAGCGACTGCCGTTGGTTTCCCCCATGAGCGACTGCATCAAGAAGTGGAAACACAAGTTTCGTCTGCTGCGCACAGATGGCTCAATTTCCTGGATTCTCTCGACTGGCCTGGTGATCAAAGATCATAACGGTGAAGTGGTTCGTCTAGTTGGTACCTTTACTGACATTACTGATAGCCAGAGAGTTAAAGCCTTGTTAGCTGGACAAAATCGTATCCTGGAAATGATTACCCAGTGGGAGAAGTTGCCAGATGTACTAGACCGACTAGCTCGGTTGATTGAGGAGCAATTGCCCAAGATTAGGTGTGCTTTCTTGCTGGTGGACAAAAATGGGGTTAATCTGCATCATACTGCCGCCCCCAGCCTTCCAGAATCCTACATTCAGGCAATTGATGGTATGGTGATTGGTCCATATATGGCTTGCTGTGGCACTGCCGCCTATTGGCGAGAACCGGTCATGGTTAAGGATATTGCTACTCATCCCCTGTGTGGAAATATAAGGGATTTGGCACTCTCCCACAAT
The DNA here is from genome assembly GCF_010672005.1 of Moorena sp. SIO4A5. Lineage (NCBI taxonomy): Bacteria > Bacillati > Cyanobacteriota > Cyanophyceae > Coleofasciculales > Coleofasciculaceae > Moorena > Moorena sp. SIO4A5. The sequence continues at coordinate 810 of NZ_JAAHHZ010000308.1, forward strand.
CTCAGAGGGTGTTGGTCTATCCCCATTTTGTCCACTGAAGGGACGGTGCTAGGCACCTTCTCAACATACTACACTGAACCTCATACCCCAAACCGCGAAGAGCAACAACTGGCGGATAAGGCCACCCAACTCGCTAGAATTGCCATTGAGCGCTCTGTGGCACAGGAGGATGTACTCCGTACAAATGCCATGCTCAAAGCACAACAAGAAGCTGCCATTGATGGAATTTTAGTGGTTGATGAAAATTTTAGGGTGGTTTCCTACAACCACCGTTTCTGTGACTTGTGGCAGACTCCAGAACAGTTGTTTCAAGCCAATGATATTAAAGAATTGCTCAAGCAGCTGAGTTCTCAACTGAAGCATCCCGAAGAATTTCTGGCTCAGGTGGACTATCTCCAGGCTCATCCCAAAACAACGAACTACGATGAACTGTTAATGAAGGATGAGCGTATTTTTGACTTTTATTCAGCACCAGTGCTTACCAGTGGTGGGGATTACTATGGTAGAATCTTCTGCAACCGAGATATCACTGAACGTAAGCTATCAGAGGCAAAACTACGGCAGGCGGAACAGAAGTATCGCAAGTTAGTTGAGTCAGCTGGTGATGCTATTTTGATGGCAGATGCGGAAACCGGAATCATCCTGGAAGCCAATCAGATGGCGGAACAGATGCTCGGTCGTGGCAGAGATGAAATTATTGGGTTGCATCAGAGTCAGATTATTCCACGAGAACGATTCAAAGCCTACTCCCAAATTTTCCAGCAACATGTGGAGGCAGGGGGTGTATTTCAAGTAGAACTAGAATTGCTGCATCAAGTTGGTACAACCGTGCCTGTAGAAGTTAGTGCGACTACTTTGGAGCTGCAAGGCAAGACAGTTGTGCAGGGAATTTTTCGAGACATTAGCGATCGCAAACAGGCAGAACAGGCGTTGAAGCAGGCTAAAGTTGACGCGGAAGTAGCCAATCGGGCTAAAAGTGAATTTTTAGCCAACATGAGCCATGAATTACGTACCCCCCTTAACGGCATTTTAGGTTATGCCCAAATCCTCCAAGAGGAACCCAATCTGAGCGCTACGCACAAAGAGCAGCTCAGTATTATTCAGCAAAGTGGTCAGCATCTGTTAACCCTACTCAATGACATCCTGGATCTATCAAAAATCGAAGCCAGAAAAATGGAACTTGATGTCAGAGATTTTCAGTTTCCCAAGTTTCTCGAAGGTATTGTGGAAATTGTGGTGATCAGTGCTAAACAAAAAAACATTTCATTCCGTTACGAATTCCTTTCGCCTCTGCCTGAATTTGTCAAGGGTGATGAAATAAGACTGCGACAAGTTCTGATGAACCTTTTGGGAAATGCTGTCAAATTTACAGATACTGGTGAGGTAACGTTTAAAGTTGGTTATTTGGGGTGTTCAGAGTTGAACGTTGATCGGTTGAACCTTGTTCGCGTTAGCGCAGGGTCGGCCGAAGGCCACGCTTTCGCCGTAGGCGACGCTGAAGCGTGGCCGAAAGGCCAAGGTTGTCAAGACAACCTACCCTACGGTAACGCCCAAGGCGAACAACCTAAAAACCGTCAAGCTTTAACCGAAAAGCAAGGTACTCAAAAAATGCGCTTTGTGATAGCAGACACTGGCATTGGTATACCACCAAAACAACTAGCAGAAATATTTTTGCCATTCCATCAAGTGGGCAATACTGACCGTCAGGTTAATGGTACAGGCTTAGGACTATCGATTAGTAAACGTTTAGCGGAATTAATGGGTAGTGAATTAAAGGTGAAAAGCACTGTCGGTCAAGGTAGTATTTTTTGGCTAGATTTAGATTTGCCAGAGGTTTCCGAGGAACAACAAGGAGGACAAGGAATTCTAGAATCCACTAAGGAAGAGAAAGCTGAAGACGTTATGCCTGTAGCTCCATCGCCAGATCAAATATCCGTTCTGTATGAACTAGCAATTATGGGTGATATTCGAGGCATCCAAGAGGAAGCTAATTTGATTGAACAGTTGGATGATAAATTCATTCCATTTTCTCAAAAGTTGCGTCAATTATCAAAAGGGTTTAAAGAAAGACAAATTCTGGAATTTGTTCGGAAGTACATGGATACAAAAGACCGCGAAGCTCATCGAATAAAATCAAAGGATTTAAAAACTCCAGATAAAGTTAGTAAAAAATAAAGTCTATATCTTTAAAAATAATCGCCATTTAAATGACTAGTTAAGCCAGGGATAAGTTATTATATTTTTAAGGGTGATTTTAATTAGGTTTATTTGGATTAAATTGCACTATTTTTTTGTAAAAAAATATCCGAGTATTTTTGATATTATTAATTAGCCATTGATTAGCGAAAACCCCCAATAACGAGTTCATGTGATTATGAATATTTCCTCAGTAACTCAAACTAATCATCATTCCTCTTCCCGGAAAATTACCCTAACTGAGAGCTATAACAAAATTGGCTATAAAGGTGTAATTGTGATTGTTGATGATAGTCCGACTAATTTAGGGGTGATGTTTGAGTTGTTGAGCAATTCTGGATTTAAAGTCTTAGTCGCTCAAGATGGCTATAGTGCGCTCGAAAAAGTAAACTATGCTCAACCGGATCTAATATTACTGGATATTATGATGCCCGGAATTGATGGGTTTGAAACTTGCCGTCGCTTGAAAGCTCAAGAGTCAACTAGAGACATCCCAGTTATTTTTATGACGGCTCGTACTGATACTCTCGACAAAGTTAAAGGTTTCAGGCTCGGTGCAGTAGATTATCTCACTAAACCAGTGCAGCAGGAAGAAGTAAGAGCGAGAGTAAACACTCACTTGAAAATCGGGCGTTTACAAAAGCAACTACAAGCACAAAATTTTCAGCTCCAAAAGGAAATCAAGCAAAAACAAGAAGCTGAGCATAAATATCGCAGTATCTTTGAAAATGCCACTGAAGGGATTTTTCAAGTTACACCAAAAGGAAAATTTATCACCGCTAATCCAGCCCTAGCAAGTATTTTGGGCTATCAGTCGCCAGAACAACTGATTAATCAAGTCACGGATATTGGGAAAGAACTCTACCTCGCACCGAGGCGTCGTGACGATATATTAGCCCTAATCCACAAAGAAGAAACATTATCAGAGGTTGAGTCCGAGGTCTATCGGAAAGATGGTATGGTAATTTGGATTTCGGAAAATATACGAGCAGTCAGAGACAATTTTGGAGATTTACTCTACTACGAAGGCACACTTAGCGACATTACAGAGCGCAAAAAAGCTGAAGATGAACTTCGTCGTGCCCGAACCGAAGCTGAGCTTTTGCTGCTTAATATTTTGCCCCAACCGGTCGCAGAACAGTTAAAAAAAGGAGAACGTACTCTGGCAGAAAGTTTTGAAGATGTCACTGTTTTGTTTGCTGATTTAGTTGACTTTACCAAACTTTCAAGCCAAACTTCTCCCACTGAACTGGTCGAAATTCTCAATGTAATATTTTCAGAGTTTGACCAACTAGCTGAGGAGCATGGTGTCGAAAAAATTAAGACGATTGGTGATGCTTATATGGCTGTTGCCGGTCTGCCAAAACCTTGCAAGTATCATGCAGAAGCGATCGCTAAAATGGCATTGGATATGCAAACATTAATTGCCCAGTACAATGCTCAAACGAATCACAATTTCCGTCTCAGGATTGGCATCAACAGTGGACCAGTGGTGGCTGGGGTAATTGGAATCAAAAAATTCAGCTATGATTTGTGGGGTGATACCGTAAATATGGCTAGCCGTATGGAATCTCAGGGTATAGCAGGTGGGATTCAGGTTACAGTTACTACCTATGAGAAATTAAAAGATAAGTACCGGTTTGAGCAACGGCAACCGTTTGAAGTCAAAGGCAAAGGGAAAATGACTACTTATCTGCTCACAGGTCCTAAAGCAATGGGTAATGGGTAATGGGTAATGGGTAACTGACCTAACTATAGTTGACTTGACCCTTGACGGATTTCTTTAGTTCAGCAGTTCAGCAGTTCAGCAGTTCAGCAGTTTAGCAACACCCTAAATTAAACTAACCCATGGAAAAATAACCCAGAGTGAGCAACCTGTGCTACTATCTGGGAAAATCCTCCTAGCTGAGATCACCAATGGGTAAGGTTCTGGTGTTAAACGCCTCCTATGAGCCGCTCAACATCACCAACTGGCGACGGGCCGTTGTGTTGTTGATCAAGGGTAAGGCAGAGCGTATCGAACATAACGGCAAATACGTTTACGCAGATTTTCCACTGCCTACAGTGATTAGACTGCGCCATTACGTCCGGATACCCTACAAAGAGATTCCCCTTACCCGTCGTAACATCCTGCACCGTGATGGTCACTCTTGTCAATACTGCGGTTACAGCGGTGATGACTTAACGTTAGATCATGTGATTCCTCGTTCTCGCCATGGAGGTGACTCCTGGGAAAATCTTGTTACAGCTTGCGTGCGCTGCAACGTCAAAAAAGGGAATCGCACCCCTAAAGAAGCCAACATGATGTTGCGAACCCAACCCCGGA
>NZ_JAAHHZ010000309.1:0-5325 GCF_010672005.1 Moorena sp. SIO4A5
ATGACAGGTCATTTGTTGGGAGGGTCTGGTGGCATTGAAGCAGTGGCTTCAGTGATGGCAATTGCCCATGACCAGATTCCACCAACGATAAATTTGAACAACCCAGACCCTGAATGTGATTTGGATTACGTACCCAATTATAGTCGCCAGCAGATGGTAGAAGTAGTGCTATCCAATTCCTTTGGGTTCGGCGGTCATAATGTAACCCTAGCCTTCAAAAAATACCGGGAAAGTGGGAATAAAGTTTGAACCGTTAACGGCTTACTCCGTAGGAGAACCAAAAGGGTAGCCTTGAGCTTATGGTGGGCATTGGGTGAAGGTAGGTCAAGGAAAAAACTACTAGTTCCAACTACTAGTTAATGATAGTTACTGAGTAACCCATATTCCCAGGCTTTATGGATTGTTTTCATCCTTGATGCTTCATCCTACCCTACAAGGGAAGCTATCCGGCGAACATCCTTCATGCTGAGCCAATCCCTATCTCTTGCTGATTGATCCCGGTAATGGGATTATGAGAAAGTACCTTTGGGTCAACCGAGAGCCACCCTTGTTTGAACTCAGACAAATTCTTGTTAGACCATAGTACACACATATCCATTAAACAGAAATTATGGCCGTTGCAACCCAGTCTCTCGAAGAACTTTGCATCAATTCCATCCGCTTCTTGGCGATTGATGCTGTAGAAAAGGCCAAGTCTGGTCATCCTGGGCTGCCCATGGGGGCGGCTCCTATGGCATTCGTGCTTTGGGACCGTTTTATGCGGTATAACCCCAAAAATCCCAATTGGTTCAACCGCGATCGCTTCGTCTTGTCGGCTGGTCATGGCTGTATGTTGCAATACGCCTTACTTTACCTAACTGGCTATGATGGTGTAACCATAGACGATCTTCAGCAGTTCCGCCAGTGGGAATCGGTCACACCTGGACACCCAGAAAACTTTGAAACCGATGGGGTTGAAGTAACTACTGGTCCATTGGGACAGGGAATTGCCAATGGTGTGGGTTTGGCAATGGCAGAAGCTCACTTAGCTGCTAGGTTCAACAAACCGGATGCTACGATTGTCGATCATTACACCTACGTCATCCTTGGTGATGGTTGCAACATGGAAGGGGTGTCTGGTGAAGCCTGTTCTTTAGCGGGTCACCTAGGACTTGGTAAACTCATCGCCCTCTACGATGACAACCATATTTCCATCGACGGCTCTACTGACTTAGCCTTTACTGAAGATGTGGGTAAGCGCTTTGAAGCCTATGGCTGGCACGTCAAACATGTAGAGAGTGGTAACACTGACCTCGAAGCTATCAATGATGCCATAGCAGCAGCCAAAGCCGTAACAGATAAGCCGTCTTTGATTAAGGTAACCACCACCATTGGCTATGGTTCTCCTAACAAAGCCAATTCACATGCTGTCCATGGTGCAGCTTTAGGTGGGGATGAAGTGGAGGCCACTCGCAAACACCTGGGATGGGAATATGAACCCTTTGTAGTTCCAGATGATGCTCTCAATCATTTCCGCAAAGCAGTGGAACGCGGTACGGAAGCGGAAGCTGCCTGGAATCAAACCCTAGAAGATTACAAAGCAAAGTATCCTGAACAAGCAGCAGAATTTGAGCAAATTACCAGTGGCCAACTCCCGGAAGGATGGGAAAAAGCCCTTCCCACCTACACGCCGGAAGACAAGGGAGTAGCAACCCGTAAACATTCTCAAGCCACTCTCAATGCACTTGCTCCCGTACTGCCTCAATTGATTGGTGGTTCCGCTGACCTCGCTCCCTCCAATCTCACTTTATTGAACATATCTGGGGATTTCCAGAAAGGGCAATATGAAAACCGGAACCTACGCTTTGGCGTCCGGGAACATGGTATGGGAGCGATTTGCAATGGCATTGCCCTTCACAACTCTGGCTTGATTCCCTATGGAGCCACCTTCCTGATTTTCACCGACTATATGCGGGCAGCAATTCGCCTGTCGGCTCTATCAGAAGCTGGGGTAATTTGGGTAATGACCCACGACTCGGTAGCCTTAGGTGAAGATGGTCCGACACACCAACCGGTTGAAACCATTGCTTCCCTAAGGACTATACCAAATCTGGTAGTCCTTCGACCTGCTGATGGCAACGAAACCTCTGGGGCTTATAAGGTAGCTATTGAGCGTCGTAATGCTCCAACTCTCCTCGCCTTTACCCGACAAGGTTTACCTAACCTAGCTGGTAGTTCCATTGAAGCCGCGACCAAAGGGGCTTACGTCCTCTCTGACAGCGATGGCACTCCTGACATTATCCTGATTGGTACTGGTAGCGAAGTGTCACTGTGTGTCCAAGGGGCTGAGCAGTTGCGAGAGGAAGGGAAGAAAGTCCGTGTTGTCTCCATGCCAAGCTGGGAACTTTTTGAAGCCCAGGATGAAGCCTATCGGGAATCCGTCTTGCCCAAAGCAGTTACCAAGCGCCTCGCGGTCGAAGCTGGTGTCAGCTTTGGTTGGTGCCGTTACTTGGGTAGCGAGGGTGATATGATTAGCATTGATCGCTTTGGTGTTTCTGCTCCCGGTGGCGTCGCTATGGCGAAGTTTGGTTACACGGTTGAGAATGTAGTCGCTAAAGCCAAAGCCTTGTTGGGATAATTAACCCAATATAATCCCTAATTCTACCTAACTCAGCTAGGGGAAACATTTCCCTGGTCATGGGAAGGCCAGAATAATGCTTGTTCTAGTGGCAGAGGGAAAAAGGGAGAGGAGAAACTCTCCCTTACCTCGACCACCACCAGGGCTGTTGGGTTTACCGTTCCCCCCCCAGATCAGCAATTCTAGGGCTTGATCAACTTGATCAAAAAAGTTGGCTTGGGTTACTCCCTCAGGCCTTAGCCAAGCAAGCAGGCTTTGACACTCCCCGGTCTAAAGACGCGGGGATTCTTAGTTCAACGAGCTGCCTTAAACCGCTATATCTTAATCATTGACGCCGCCAAAAATTAAGCAGTACCTGAACCAAAAACCCGTCAAGACTAAGAGTTCAGTTCAGTTTATAGCAGACCCAGCGGGCAATTCTCCCTAAGCGCTTGGCTACTTATTAGGAGTGCCTTAAGAAGTCCGTTTCCTCCCTTTTCGCCTGGTTTCGGTGTGCCGGAGACCAAACCTGATCAGAGGGTCGCCTTAATAAAAAAGTTTTAACCCTTTTATGCATAGCCTGTAACCGTTGGTGTGTGAACCCGAGCATTGCACATTTTGATAAAAAACACGGTACGGTGGGGTTAGAAGTTACCGTAATCAGAGGGTCGCCTTTAAGGGTTAATTGATGATTGGGTTTTTAAAGAGGACTTTCCCTACCCTCCGGGCATTACTACTTTTAGGTCATGCAGTGACGGGTCTGGGACCCGGTTGCGTCAAGGCCAAAGGCCACGCGGGGCGCGTTCGGTTTTTCAGCCTGTACCCTATACTTGAATGGTACTATAGCGCTATACAACTGTCAACACTTTTAGGTTCGAGATTCTTTACGGGCGGCTTTAGCCGCTATTCGCTTTCATCCCGGAGACGAAACCTGATCAGAGGGTCGCCTTACTACAAAGTTTTAAACCTTTTCTGCATAGCCCACTCACCCATAAAGGCGACCCTCTGATTGGGGTAACTTCTGACCCGCTCGCTTTGTGACGGGGTTTTCAGCGTTTAGATGCTGATAAAATTTGTGGAATTGGTTTGTGTAGCCCAAGACTAAATGCCCCCTTAGGCCATTAGCCAAAAGGGGGAAAGCCTGACTTGACCTTTTTGGCAACGTCAGTCCTGATGACGGCAACCTTGTATATTGGAGTATCGCTAAGATATACTTAGATCTACTTGATCATTAGCCCGTAGACCATGACCTGTCAAAATCTCATAGCCAAACAGATAAACACAGACAGTGGTCAGAACTATTTGCGTCTATCTGTTTTTGGGACAACTCAAAATCTATTTAGACAATCTGGTACTCATTGCGCCAGGTTTAAAGACTCTTCCTACCCAAGCAGATGAATAGGCCATGGGTTATGCTCGAGGAGATTCACTTTGAGACCTTTGAGACCATCCCTTAACCTGGTTGACCTCGGATGCCGACTCAGTTGGCACACGAGTAGCCAAGGCATTTTTAATGGGATTAGCAAAGTACCTTGGAGAACTTTGAACACGCTGGGCTAGTGTTAACAGCACATAGATGGTGATTAAGTAGCCAGTAGCTAGCAGGGGGATCATTAACGACATATCAATGTATAACATAAGAGTGAACAAGAGACAGATAGATGCAACGTTCTATAGAAATCTGCTGCAAAGCCATCCTAAAACCCTATAGTTCTAGGATATGGTTGCGGATAAAAGGTATGGGATACAGGTGTTTAATTCAGTTGACCGTAACCACCCTCGCCTAGCTAACTCCTGATCTTAAGGTGAGAATCATCTCAACTCAGGCTCCCGATTAGGCAACTTTTGGTGGTTATGTCTGGTTGACAAGTTTACTCAGTATCTATACTGAGATATAGACGGGATAGAAAGGCTTGTCTTGCCTAAGCCAACTTCTGTGCTATGGTGGGATCACCGAATTTAACTCTCCCCTTACCACATTTGGAATTCAGTATGTTAAATCTTTCAAACCCTCAATTATCAGGATAGCACAAAAATCCTGGGTAGCCATGCCGAGATCGCTACAGACTTAACAAGTCTATACAATTCCTCAGATTTCCTTCCAGTTCTGCCATAAACTCAACAAAATTTTCCGATCGGGGACGGTTAGCTTAGAATTAAGAAAGAAATATGTAAACTTTCGTAACTAACTTCTGAGTCGGCTGATCCATGACCTCAGTGACCTCCCTTTTTGCTTCCGTAGAAGCAGATCTGTATCTATTGAGTGAAAACTTAAAAAACCTGATTGGTGCCAGTCACCCAATCTTATACGCTGCAGCTGAACACTTATTCGGAGCTGGGGGAAAGCGGTTACGACCAGCCATTGTATTGTTGGTCTCACGGGCAACGATAACCAACTGCAAGATTACCCCACGTCATCGACGTCTAGCAGAAATTACTGAGATGATTCACACCGCTTCTCTGGTCCATGATGACGTGATAGATGAGTCAGAGGTACGCCGCACCGTACCCACTGTTAATAGCTTGTTCAATAACCGAATCGCTGTGCTAGCTGGTGACTTTCTGTTTGGTCAATCAGCTTGGTATCTGGCTAATCTCGATAACTTAGAGGTAGTTAAGCTGCTCTCTGAAGTGATTAAAGATATGGCAGAGGGAGAAATCCAACAAGGACTGAGTCGATTTGACACCACGACAACTATAGAAGGCTACTTGGCAAAGACTTATAACAA